>JACNLR010000052.1 GCA_014381385.1 Planctomycetota bacterium
GGCCAGGAAATCGAACTTGAAACTGATATTCTCCCCGGCAAGGTTATCAAATCTCAAATCGAATTTATAGATCCAGTTTTAAATTCTATAACGAGAACGGCTACTGTTCGGCTTGAGATCGACAATACAGACAACTCATTATTGCCCGGTTCCTTTGTTCGAGGAAATGTCGTCGGTAACCTTGGCGATAATCCCCCCCTTATTATTCCAAGAACTGCTGTGTTGATGACAGGCCGCAGGGCAATCGTGTTCGTGCAAGTTCCTGCGGACACGCCTACGTTTGAATCGAGAGTTGTTGTTCTCGGAGAACGGGCAGATGACATGTACGTAGTGAACAGAGGGCTCGAAGAGGGTGAACTCGTTGTAGTGCAAGGCGCCTTCAAGATAGACTCTGAACTTCAGATTCAAGCTAAGCCCTCCATGATGAGTATGGAGAACGAACCTAAAAAAGAAAATGCCTCAAAGGATTTCATTGATTCTCTTACGCCGCTTTATAGTGCTTATTTTGCAGCTCAAGAAGCTCTCGCAGCAGACGACTTTGAAAAATTCTTAGTCGCACAAGATGATATTTCCACGATGCTAACAATTGTACAAGACAAATCGCTTAGCGCGGATGCTCTTGCGATATGGAAAGACATCGCAGGGAACCTGCAGTCTACTTCTACAAAGTCACCGAACATTAAAGATGCTCGAATCATCTTTGAAGACATGTCAAAAGCAATCACGCAACTGCAAGGAAAGTTTGGGCATGCGATGGATACATATTACGAAATGTACTGCCCAATGGCATTTGACTTTAAGGGTGCCTTTTGGCTTCAACGCAATGGCACGTTAGCTAATCCGTACTTCGGTGCAGAAATGTTAAAGTGTGGTGAGCTTAAAAAAGAGTTTAATCCAGTGGGTGAAAACAAATGAATCAATTGATCTCTTCACTCATAAAGCACCGATTAATCGTAGCAATCGTAATGATTGTTGCGACGTTCTGGGGCATTCTTGTTGCTCCGTTTGATTGGGAACTTGGCGCCCTTCCTCGTGATCCTGTTCCAGTCGATGCAATTCCCGATATCGGTGAAAACCAACAAATCGTTTTTACGCCATGGGCAGGTCGAAGTCCTCAAGATATTGATGACCAGATAACGTACCCACTCGTCAGTTCGCTCCTTGGGCTTCCGGGCGTAAAGGCCGTACGGAGTTACTCCATTTTTGGGTTCTCTACCATTTACGTCATTTTTGAAGACGACATAGATTTTTACTGGGGTCGTTCAAGAATACTTGAAAAATTAAGTTCGCTCCCGAACAACACACTCCCAAGCGAAGTAACGCCAACCCTTGGTCCAGATGCAACTGCGCTTGGTCAAGTATTTATGTACACACTTGAAGGACGCGACCCTCAAGGCAACCCTGCTGGTGGATGGAGTCTTGATCAACTTCGTTCAATACAAGATTTTAACGTGCGATATGCTCTTACGGCAGCAAAGGGAGTTGCAGAAGTTGCATCGATTGGAGGATTCGTAAAGGAATACCAAGTCGATGTCGACCCAGACCACCTAAGGCATATGGGTGTAACGCTACAAGAAGTTATGTCTGCAGTTCGTGGAAGCAACTTAGATGTTAGCGCTGGACTTATCGAACTAAACAATGCTGAATACATTGTCCGAGGTCTTGGATACATCGAAAATATCGACGATCTGAGAAAAACTGTTGTAACAGCAACGGGCGGTGTTCCAATATTGCTAGAAGATGTTGCAACTATAAATATAGGTCCAGCGATGCGTCGAGGTGCACTGGATCGAGATGGTGTTGAAGCAGTCGGCGGAATCGTTGCTGCAAGGTACGGCGAGAATCCCTTAGCAGTGATCAACGCAGTGAAAGAACAAATACAACAGGTATCTTCAGGACTACCTATGAAAGTTCTCGACGATGGCACGGTTAGCCAAGTGACTATCATTCCCTTTTATGACCGCAGTGGTTTAATCCATGAAACGCTTGACACACTTGACCATGCAATAATGCAGCAAGTGATGATTACTATTTTAGTTGTCATACTCATGGTTTTTCATATTCGAGGCTCCATTTTAATATCCTCCATGCTGCCCCTTGCTGTGCTGCTTGCGTTTGTCGGTATGAAGATTGCGCATGTTGATGCAAACATTGTTGCACTAAGTGGTATTGCAATCGCAGTTGGAACCGTGGTCGATATGGGAATCGTCATAGTTGAAAATATTTTAAAGCGCTTGGAGGATTTCCCTGATCAACCACGTAAAGATGTAATTGCAAAAGCATCATCCGAAGTCGCAGGTGCAGTTCTAACCGCAGGATTAACAACAATCGTTGGCTTCCTCCCTGTATTTGCATTAACGGGAGCGGAAGGAAAACTCTTTTCACCTCTTGCTTGGACAAAAACATTTGCATTAACTGGTGCGATTTTCTTAGCAATTGCAGTTATCCCTCCGCTTGCATCTTTAGTACTGCGCAAGCAACAAAAACAACGACCACCTATGTCTAAATGGCTACGCCATTCGATGACCGGTGTGCTAGGAGCCTTTGTCGCGATTCTGCTCGCAAATGC
Source organism: Planctomycetota bacterium (assembly GCA_014381385.1). GTDB lineage: Bacteria > Planctomycetota > Phycisphaerae > Phycisphaerales > SM1A02. Next base: position 2,570 of record JACNLR010000052.1, read on the forward strand.
GTGGCAACCACTTGGACCAAATGCGAGTATTAAAAATATTCTTTTTGTCGTTGTAATTGTTGGTGGTTTTTTGCTTCTCTTTCGCTTATTTCGATTGGGGTACCGAAACATGCTTACGTTCGCCCTTAATTTCAAAACTGTAATGCTGATTGCGCCTGCATTTTTAGTGCTCTTTGGTATTACTTCGTGGCTAGGGTTTGACAATGTGTTTTCATTTTTGCCCAGTTCGGTTCGCTCAACTCGCATTGTGACCACAATTGCTCATGCTTTTCCGGGTACAGGCAGAGAATTTATGCCATCGCTTGACGAGGGCTCCTTCCTATATATGCCAACTACGATGCCACATGCTTCCATCGATGAAAGCCTAGCAGTGCTGCAACAATTAGATTTGGCAATCGCTTCTGTACCAGAAGTTACCGATGTTATCGGGAAAATTGGTAGAGCAGATACACCAATGGATCCCGCCCCCCTTTCTATGGTTGAAACTATTATCGAATACTCACCAGAGTATGAATATAAAGAGGATGGATCCATCGTTCGTCTTTGGCGAGACCATATTCAAAGTCCACAAGATATATGGGATGAAATAGTTGAAGTTGCTCAAATTGTAGGCACGACTTCTGCACCAAAGTTACAACCAATTGAAACACGTATCGTCATGCTGCAATCTGGATTTCGAGCCCCGATGGGTATAAAAGTCTATGGCCCAACGTTAGAGTCCATAGAAGCGTTTGCATTGGTGCTTGAAAAAGAATTGAAAAATGCTCCGGGTGTTCGAAACGAGACTGTGTTCGCAGACCGCGTAGTTGGCAAGCCATATCTTGAAATAGATCTTGACCGCAACAGGCTCGCTCGACATGGTTTAAAAGTAACAGACGTTCAAGAAATTATAGAAGCAGCCGTTGGTGGACAACCTGTCACGCGCACGGTTGAGGGAAGAGAACGATATGGCGTCCGTGTTCGGTACCAACGGGAACTTAGAGACTCCGTTGAAGCACTCGATGACTTAATGGTTTTCTCTCCAAATGGCGTACACATTCCCTTGAGTGAACTCGCTGATATTACCTATCGCAGAGGCCCCCAAGTCATCAAAGGGGAAGACGGTTTTCTTGTTGCGTATGTAATCTTTGATCGTATGCCTTCGTTTAGCGAAGTTGACGCAATCGAGTCTGCGCAAGCGACATTAAACGGCGCAATTGCTCGAGGTGATGTAGAAGTTCCAACGGGCGTGAAGTTCAAATTCTCTGGTTCCTACGAAAACCAAGTCCGTGCTATGAAACGCTTGACGATTGTTATTCCTTTGTCGCTTGCAATAATTTTGATTTTGTTGCACCTGCAATTTCACAGCCTCCTTACTTCAATCATTATCTTCGCAGGGGTATTCGTTGCTTGGGGCGGAGGGTTCATGCTTATCTGGTTTTATGGGCAACCTTGGTTCTTAAACTTTTCGGTATTTGGAACGAATATGGCTGAACTGTTTCACGTTGGTCCGATCAATATGAGCGTTGCTGTTTGGGTAGGATTCCTCGCCTTGTTTGGCATTGCTACTGACGATGGCGTTGTCATGGCAACGCGTCTGAAACAGTCAATGCGAGAAAGAAAACCGACCACTAAAGTTGAAATTCGCGAAGCAATAGTGGAAGGTGGTTGCCTTCGCATCCGCGCTTGCTTAATGACATCAGCGACAACTATTCTTGCGCTTCTTCCAGTTCTCACGGCAACTGGTCGCGGCGCTGACCTTATGGTTCCAATGGCGATTCCGGTATTTGGTGGCATGCTTGTAGCATTGATCACCCTTTTTGTAGTTCCTGTTCTGTATTGCGCGATTGCACAGTGGCAATTGAAATGTAATAAGAACACTTTTTCATAATCAATCAGTCAACTAAAGGAGATTCTGATGTATATGTTATTCTCAATGTTTATGGCAATTCTTGTATTGCCAACCCTCGTGTTTGCTGGAGAACCAGTAAACGATCTTTGTCCATTCACCGGCAACGCCGTAAACCCAAATGTCACCGCGCAAGTTGGCGATGACAGCGTCGCTTTTTGTTGCGGTGGTTGCCTCAATGGCTTCAATAAATGGGACGACGCTCGAAAAGTCGCGTATGTAGCAGAGCAAAAGGCCGCTAATGCAAAACCTGAAGCAGCAAAAACTATCGTACTTGCAGTAACTACTCCATACCTTCTTGATACTTGCCCGATTACAGGCAAAAAACTTGACTCCATGGGTGGCGAGGTTGTGGAAGTCATTGATGGACGAGAAGTTCGTTTTTGTTGCGCAGGTTGCCCGCCACAATTCAAAGCGGACAAAGAAGCAAAGTTCAAAGAAATCGACGCAAAGATGATTGCTCAACAACTGCCGTACTACCCAATTGATACTTGCGTAGTCAGTGGTGACAAACTTGATTCAAAAGGTGCATCAGTTGACTTCATTTACGGCAACAGACTGTTCAGAACATGTTGTAACGATTGCAAGGATGAGTTTCTTGCTACTCCTGCAAAGTTTGTCCCTGAACTTGATGAAGCAATAATCAAAGCACAAAAGAAGAACTATCCACTTGATTACTGCATCATCGGTCGTGGACCACTTGATGGAATGGGCGGACCAGACTTTATGATCGTTGGCAATAGGCTCGTCCAACTTTGTTGTGGCGGTTGCATTCAAAAAGTTCTCGATGACCCACTAAAAGTGTTTGCCGAAATCGATAACGCAAAATGAGAAGAAATTAGTCCTTAAAAAAAGCCCCGCTCGAATGAGCGGGGCTTTTCGTTTGAGTAACGAATTGTTATGGACACGCGCCCCAGCCATCTACGACTGCGAGCAAGTCAGACACATCAACTGTGCCGTCTTGGTTCACATCTTCTGGACCGCCTGTGTTACCCCAAGCGCCGACGACTGCAAGCAGGTCATTAACGTCAACAGTACCGTCACCCGACACATCGCCTGTACACGAAACTTCATCGCAGTAACTTTCAGAAATTGAAACGCCGTCTACGCTGGCTTCAATAATTGAACCAGACCCTAAGTCGCCACAAACAAATCGGACTTGAATTGATTCACTTCCTGCTGGTAATACATCCGAGAGAGGATGTTCAACGTGGTACCAACCACCGCTGGATTGATCATAGGGTCCAACTGTTTCAATGTTGGTCCAACCACCACCATCAACGGATATGTCTACGTAGAAGTAGTCGTTGTTTGGATCAGCACCGCTGCAACCTGCACCGTTGTTGTACCAGCGGTAGTAACTGAGATTGGAGTTTTCGCCAATTGGCATAATAGGCGAGGTCAACGTTGTAGTGCCGCCATCGACATCTTCACTACCGCTGTTGCCTGTGACGTAGCACATGCCAGAGCCATCGGCGTCTGTTGGAGAATCGCAACGGTCCCCACCCTCAGACGGTGTGACCCGCGTCCATGTTCCTTCAGTTGCGTCTCCTGTCACGCTCCAACCCATATTTGTTTGAAAATCATCCTCAAAACTAACTGTTGCACCAGAGAACGCACTAGCATTCCACGTTGTAGTAGGTGCGGTTGCTGGGCTCAATACAGTATCTCCAACTTCAGGTTCTACTGAGATATACCAATCAACTGAAGCACCACAATCAAACGCAGGGAAGACTGCTGCATATTCATCGCCACCTACATATTCCAATGGTGTCACAGTCCATCCACCCAATGGAACGAACCAATGCAACTTTTCGGATCCATCTACTGGTTCAGAAGTACCATTTGCAAGTACTACTGGTACTGACGTACCTCCATTTGGATCGAGCAAACTTGGCCGCCCGTCAGGATACATCACGGTTATTGCAGGATTAGGACAATCGTATCCATTGTCCATATTATGCATTGCAAACCCAGCAATTATTTCCGCGCAGTGTGGCGTACCATTTGAAAGATCGCCATCGTTGTCATCAAGTACTAACCAGTCAGTCGTGATACTTGGGTCAATACTATCGCCAGAGTGCATAGGAATAGAGTTGATTGCAAGATTTGCAACGATGTCTACACCTTGCCCGGGATACGAAGCTTCCATTGCAGCGACTGCATCCCAAACACAACCAGAAATCAATTGGCCGCAGTCGTGAATTCCACCACTGCAAGGATATTGTTTGTTGTTATCAGCGTTACGAATTCCATTCACGCAATCATTGCTATAAAAACCTCGCGCAAGTTGGTTATCACCCGTTATAAGCACGCCCATGACGTCGCCCATGCCTTCGCCGTATTGACCTTGTCCACTGCCTGCAACTGCAACCAAGTGGTGCCCATATTCGTGGTGTACGATAACGGAGAATGCAGTATTACTACAGCCACTACCTGCGTTATAAAAGTTAATCGAGGAGTAATCGTAAAACGCATTACACGTACCACTTACACCTGTCTTAACAGGGAACGACGTTTGCGTTGCAATGGTTGGATACGATGGTGCAAAGTTTAGGACGTAGTCCCGAACGACATTTGCGTGCAGATATGCGTTTACTTGCGCCCTGTATTGTTCGTTGTTATTTGGCTCGTTATGCATAAAGTATGGGTCGCTGCTGCTTTGAGATAACGAAGCGTCAGAACCAGACTGGTTTTGGGAGTCAAACCACTGCCCATCAAGCGTTGATGTAATAGTGCCTGATCCAGCAATTGTAAAATCGCCGTTCGCATCTGCGTACGCGGTGCTCCCACCTAGTGTGAGTTTTGCATAGGGCATGCCTTCTGATGATTCAGGTTCACAGACATCTGCGCCAGAACTTTCCGTCGCCATACCCGCGACATTACCATCAACATGCATAATGCGATTCACTTCGTGAAGCAATTCGCCAGTCTGGGCATCAACAATAAGTTCAAACTTTTTGTACGAGTCAAAATCCCATGAACCTCCAACAGTTGCTTCAAATACGAGAGCCGCTTTTGGTTCATGAAGTTCATGCTCAGTACCCGCAAAAACCATCAGTTCTGGTTGGGACACCGTTGCGCCGCGACCTAGTCGAGTTGCCGCTGCCATCAAGGCAACTGCTTCGCTTGCAACTAATCGCTTGGGGGCTTTAAAACCTTTTACATCTCGAAGGTCTACTGTTGCGCTCACTGCAGGAAAATCCTTCATGTTTCGTACAAGAACCATAAGCCTAGAGCCGTAAACGGGGAGCCCGTCCGCTGTTTGCATGTAATATACGCCGGTAAATTTATGTTCACCGGTTTCTGGAAGATACATCAATTCTTGTTCAACGTGTCTGTCCGGAAAAGGTCCGCGTTCAATAAACTCTTTATCGTCAACATCAAGCGCTGGCGAGAATTTCGTTATGAAGTTTTCAGCAGTTGTTATTGGTGTTCGCCCAGTTGCAAGTTGCTTGTCAAGAATTTTGTGCACTTGACCAGAACGTTGTACTGTCATTAGTTTAGGGTGATCCTTGCGAATCTGATCCATCGCCTGTGTTGGCGTGAGTTCAGACGCTCCAAACCCCATTGAAGCAACGATAAGTGATGTGACCGACATGGTCAAAATGTGCTTAAAATGCATAATTATTTGGTTCCTCTCCAATTAATGTTTTTTATCATCTTTATATACAGTACTTCATATTGACAGGTTTCATCTTTTTTGCAACAAAAAACCTCACAAATCACGCTTTGTGTGAATATAGGCAAGTATTTACTGATCGAGGTGAATGAGTTGCTCTGGACATGATCCTGCAGCTTATACGTTTTCACCTATTCACCTATTACACATCCCCAGTGCGCGACAATGAAAAGGATATCTCCAGTATCAATCACTCCGTCACCATCAACATCGTACAGAGTAATGTCGTCGCTATCCTGTGAAAGCCAATGCTCAATAATCGCAAGGATATCCACAACATCTACAACTCCATCTGCTGTTACGTCACCTGCACAAGGAATGTCAGGGTAACAATCTTCTCCTGTGATTAACAGTTGCCCATTCCCTTGGGCGTAGTCGCCATCATAAAAACCACCCACTCTAAATAGGTAATCCGTATTTGCCATAGTTTGAAATGTAACAGAAGATGTATACCCACTGCACCCGTCTGCATCTCCGTTACATGCGATTTGCTTTTGCATTAGGTCTTCGCAGTCGTTACCACTACCGTCTAATTCATACACTACTAAATCTGTATCAAAATCAACAGATTCGCAAGTACTCACTGTAATAGTATCAATCTCGCATGCTCGATATTTGAACCAAACATCGTAGACCATATCCCCCAAAAATGCATTTTGGCAATCCTCACTGTCATAGGGTTCGCCACCGGTAGTCGCGCCAACCGTAGTAAAGTTCCAAACACCCCCTGTTACTTCACGAGCGGTGTCGCACAAATCGTTATACACAAGAAGGTGACAAGGATTACTTGAGCAGAAGTGACCTAGCCCAACGACATTTCCGCCAGAATCTTCACATTGATCTGCTAGCAGGTCCGTACAATCTCCATCAAGGCAACAGGCGATTGGAACAATCGGGTCGCACCAACCAGTTGCGCAAACAGAGTTGTTCCCGAAGAATTCTCCACCAAATCCATTGCACTCGCTATGTAGCAATTCGTCAATACATTCCCAAGAATCAGTAAGGCAGCAAGCGCCAAGTATAGGCTGGCATGCGTTATTCAAACAGATAGTTCCATCACCAAAGAAGAACCCACCTATTCCAAAGCAGTTCTCAAACGTAACTTCGGTGCAATTATCATCTACACAACAGGCGCCTATCAATTCGGTTTCTACACAATCAAGCAAGCAGGGAGTGCTAAGTAACAAATAGTTTTCAATTTTTGCACGAACTGCATCATCAAAATGAAGAACAATGTTAGACATACCACCTGGGCATAGGTGGCAGTAACTCATAATCGTGCCGCCTTGGGCATCGTCGCAATTTCCTTCCACATCGTTACCGCACTCATCAATGGGGGGTTCGTATTCGTGCGTATGTGGGCTGCTGCAGTTGTGCCCAAGCTCATGTGTGACCGCATATATGTCCCAGTTGTTTGAACTGTAATCCTCAAGGGGCAGTGGAAATGAACCTAGCAAGTTTGATGTAAGACCATAGCCGTAACTTGTACACATGCCATTGAGCCATGCAATCCCACCACCTAAGCTCCTCCCACTGAGCAAATGGGTAAGGTGTCGATCTACGGATCCCATATTTTCTTCCCAGTGTGAACGCAATTGGTAAAGTTGTTCAAGCGCATTTTGTTTGGTCCATGGATCAGAATCATCGTTCCAAATACGTAAGTAGGAAATCTGAATTGCAACTCCAATCTCATTGTCAAAAATTGTTGACACTGCACCAATTAATGTTGCAGCGTATTCACTACTAGCATCAACACTCCCATCAAACAACTCTGTAAACTCCCAGTCGGTATCTACAGCAAGACGTATCGCTAAACACTCACCGCTCGCCGTAATTGTGTTTGTAGATCGTCGGTTTTCTTTAACAGCCATTTCAGTATCAAGAACATCACAGTAAAAATCTTCCCAGTTCATGTCAGATGGATCGACATTGTTTACGTTGTAGACAGCAGTCCATCCAGAGTTATTGCTCTCTGCAAGTACGTATGTTGACCCTTCGCTTTCGAGCAATCCGTTTGTAGTATGCTCGCCAAGTGCTAAAAATACTTTTGAAGTTGGGTCGCCCTCAATCGTACCGCGGAGCAAGACAACGTTGGGCTTTGCTTGTTGCCTGTGAACAGTTTCACCAAGATAATTTTCGGAGCCCTGTACAATTTTCGCATCGGATGAAAAAATCTCAAATCTCTGCAAACGCAAAGTGACATCTCGATCAGTCCCAAGTGGAAATTCTGGAATAACAACGGTATCCCCTACTGAAATAGTACCAAGGGAATTCTTTTCAATAACAACCGAAACACCATTGAAAGCACTAACCTCTCGTGGAGTTTTTGCCAAGGATTGAACTGATACCTCTTGCGAAGTAGCAAGTAACGAAATCAAAACTAAAGTATGTAATAACAAGTCATTCTCTCCATACCTACATATGCAATGTACCGAATCTAATCATGACTAATAATACCCCTATAGGCAAGGAATAAATGCACAAAACCGCATTTATTTACGGACAAACACCCCATGCGTCAATGAGAGCGAGCAAATCGCCAACACCAACGATCCCGTTTCCATCAATATCCGCAGATCCACCAGCAGCACCCCACAAATCAATCAAGGCAAGAATGTCGCCAACGCCAACCGAGCCATTTTCATCTAAATCAGCAGGACATGGTGCACTTGGATTGTAAGAGGCATCAGGCAAAACTGTTGCAAGCCCCCACTGTGGGTCTTGTAACATCTTTACCATGGCACTGTCGTGTTGTTGCATAAGTGCAAGTGTTGGCAACTCCCACTCGTCAGCAATTTCTGGAATGCGCCACGAGTAATCTTGTGCGCCGAGGATCGAAGTCAACGACCAGTAAAAATATTCAGTTGCTTTACACTGATAATCGCATGTTGGATCATAGTAGTGATACCAACCACCTGAAATTACATCGTCCATTGTGTTTGTCATTTGCGTACCATGGTCTTCACCCCAAACTGAAGGGTACACAACAGAGTAGCCACCAAAAGTTACAAGATGCAACGTCTCTTCTAAAGAAGCATCAAACTCTTGGTTGTTCGGATAATTCATGTTCACTTCAAATCCAAACAAATCTTGCAAATAATAATTATCCCAAGTGCTGTCTGGGATACTGTCCATATCCCCTTCTGCTTGGTTCTCATTCCACCACATAAGCATAGAAGCATAGTTATCGACTAGGTTTTGGTGCACTAAAGGGTTATCCACTTCACCATCTTCATTGTTATCAATCCACTGTGCAAGTATATTCGCGCAATGAAGCACTCGGCTATCTGACACATTTGATTTTGCAAACACATGCAATCCAAGTACGTCAACATGCTTGCTAAATACATCCAATCCAGCGGGTGCATCGGAGGGTACCTGACCTATAACAAAATCGCCTTGAAGCGGTGTTGTCAATACTGTAATCGCAAGAAATATTTTAAACATACCTTTGCACCTTTCAATAAAAAACGCCCGCTAGCAGTGTAACTAGCGGGCGTTCAAAGTCAAGAACATTACTCAGGACAAGCGCCCCAAGCGTCTATGAGCATAAGCAGGTCTCCAACGCCAACTGTTCCATCTTCATCGATGTCACCAGCACCGCCAGTTTCACCCCACATATCAACGACTGCAAGAAGGTCTGCAACACCAACTGTGCCATCTTCATCAATGTCACCAGCACACGGCGGTGTTGTTTCGCAAGGATCGCCAGGACCGTCAATGGAAAGCTGCCCGCTACCTTCAGAAGAACCGCTCCAACCGCCTACGCGGATCAAGTAGTCAGTGCCCTGTGTAACATTGTATGTAACTACTGAGGAATATCCTGCGCAATTATCGCCATCGCCGTTACAAGCTATTTGCGTTTTATCACTACAAGTGCCAGAGTAGATCACGATGTCCGAGTCAAAGTCAATCAAGTCACAAGTACTTACTGTCATCGAACCAGTTTCGCAAGCTGTATACGAGAACCATACATCTGCAGCCATTTCGCCAAGGTAGGTGCCACCACATTCATCTTCATCGTAAGCATCACCACTATGGCTTGCCCCTACTGTTGTGAAGGAGTGTGTGCCATCAATAACTGGCATCGATGATGCGCACTCGTCATTTTCAAGTGGCTCTGGAAAATCAGCCATATTGTGCATTGCAAAACCTGCGAGAATTTCGACTGAGTGTGGCGTTCCGTTTGTTAGGTCGCCGTCATCATCGTCAAGTGTAAGCCAGTCAAGAGTAATCGAGGGCGAGATATTATCACCAGAGTGCATTACCATTGAGTTAATTGCAAGGGAAGCAACAATGTCGCGACCAGCTGCACCGTATGCATTTTCCATTTCAATAAGTGTATCCCAAACACAACCTGAAATCAGTTGACCACAGTCATGAATGCCACCACTGCAAGGATACTGTTTGTTGTTATCAGCGTTACGAATTCCATTCACGCAATCGTTGCTGTAAAAGCCACGAGCAAGTTGGTTATCACCTGTTATGAGAACGCCCATGACGTCGCCCATTCCTTCGCCGTATTGACCTTGCCCACTTCCTGCAACAGCAACCATGTGGTGGCCATATTCGTGGTGCACGACAACTGAGAATGCCGTGTTACTGCAACCACCTCCAGCGTTGTAAAAGTTAATGGATGAATAATCGTAATATGCATTACAAGTACCAGAAACGCCAACATTCACTGGGAAGGAAGTCTGCGTATCAATAGTAGGGAAGTCTGGGAAATAACTCAATGCATAATCACGGACTATGTTTGCTTGCAAGTATGCATTTACTTGCGCTCGGTAACTCTCGCTGTTATTTGCCGAGTTATGAACGATGTTTGGATTTACTGTGTTTTGTGTAATAGTCGCATCGGAGCCACTATTATTGTTTACATTAAACCAACGACCTTCGAGTTTTGAAGTTAAATTACCATCGCCAGCAATACTGTAGTTACCATCGGCATCTGCATACGCTGTATTACCATTTAGTATAACTTTTGCATGTGGTAAACCAGAGAGTGCTTCTGGCTCGCAAACATCAGCGCCTGAACTTGTTGTTGCTTGTCCACCGATGTTGCCATCTGCGTGAAGAATGAGATTCTTTTCGAGTAGGATTTCACCAGTTTCTGCGTCTACGAGGAGTTCTGCTTTTTTGTAGTTCTCTGAGTCCCAACCACCAGCTGTTTGTGCTTCAAAAACAAGTACTGCACGAGGTTCTGCGTGCTCTTCTTTTGAACCGGCGTAGACCATCAGTTCTGGGATTGTTGTCGTAACGGAAGTTCCAAATCGAGTTGCTGCTGCCATTAAAGCAAGAGCACCATTTTTCATGATTCGACTAGGTTTTTTAAAATCTGTCACATCTCGCAAATTCACTTCAACATTGACGATCGGGTTGTTTTGAATGTTTCGCGAGAGAACCATTAAACGACTTCCGTACACGGGAAGACCGTCGGCTGTTTGTTTAAAGTAAACACCAGTGAATTTGTACTGACCCGTTGCTTGGTTGTACATTATTGGCTGTACATTGTGTCCATCGGCAAATGGTCCTTCAGCTACGAAGTCGCTAGCATTAACACCAAGGGCGCCAGACCAAGTTCGAAGAAAGTTTTGAGCGGACTGCTGAGCAGTCTTGCCAGTAGCCATTGCTGGGGCAACCATCTTTGTAATCTTTCCTTCGATAATTAATGTTCGAAGTTTTGGATGATCTTGCCGTAGTTGTTCCATCGTCAATGAAGACGATGGTGCGGTAGTAGCGGCAAATGCAAAAGGCGTCGATGCGCACATTGTTAAAACCGCAAGGGTAAGTTTTGAAGATAGTTGCATTATTGGTAATTCCTCTCAGATTGTTAAAATAGGCAATTGGCAAAATCCGCTTTTGCCTATTTAATTCTTCGCAGCCAAATAATGCACGGTTCCCGCAAAAAGTCAATTGAAAAGGCCTTTTTATGTTCTAAAGTTGCATCAATGTTTCAATTGAAGGTTTGGTTTCGTGTGAGTGGCGAACGTCTCAGATATTCTCGAATTAATTTCAAATTGGGGTTAATTGCTGAAACCTATCCATCGAACGTGCGTATATATAGCCAGCATCCCATACTTTGCTCCCTCCCTCCCGTTGCAGATTTATTTCTGCAATCTTAAACCCCGATTGTTGGCTTGACCCACAACGGGGTTTTTTTACACACAACCATTTTCTCCTCTGAGACTTTTTTTTATTCTTTTGCAAAAAGGGCTCTAGCGATCTCTAAAAAGTCTCAGAGGCGATTTTTGGGCTTTAAAAAGTCTCAGAGGAGAATAATTATTGGCATACTAATACGCACAATCCGACTTATAGGGGCTAAAAGGGGATAAATTAGGAACAAATCGTTGCAAAATGCGAATATCTGGTCATACTCAGTATCAGGAAACTGAGAATTTCAAAGAGAAAGAGAAAGTTGCACATGAAACCAAACATGCTATTCCCTGTTATTACAGCACTTATCCCGACCATCATTGCTAATGGGGACATAATCGCTATTGATATGACCATAGCTCCAAGCACACAACAAATGCTGGCAGGACAAGCAACGGATGTACTGCGATACTCGGCAACCCTCAATTCAGGCCCCGTTTCAACCCTCACAGAAATTCAAGACTCATACCTTGGCCCAATCATCTCAGTTCATACTGGAGACCAGGTACATATTCACGCACAAAACAACATGGCCAACGAAACGACTGTCCATTGGCACGGTCTTGACATCCCAGAAGAAGCAGATGGTCACCCAAAAGACGCGTTTGGTCCAGATACCTCCTACGATTATGAATTCATCGTACGAAATCGAGCTGCGACATATTGGTATCACCCCCACCCCGACATGATGACTGGAGAACAAGCCTACCGAGGTCTTGCGAGTTTCTTTATCGTAAGCGATCCTCAAGAACAAGCGCTTGACTTACCTCGTGGTGAATACGACTTACCTATTTGTATTCAAGACGCAGATTTTGATAACGACAATCAACTTGTTTATAGTGGCGCAAACATGATGGGCATGTTTGGAAACACGCAACTCATTAATGGACGCGTTGATACAAACTATTCCGCTGCAACAAGAATGTATCGCCTCCGACTTCTCAACGGAAGTCAGTCTCGAATTCTTAAACTCGGCTTTGACGATGGCGCACCAATGACTGTAATAGGCGTTGATGGAGGACTTTTAGAAGCTCCTGAGAGCAAACCCTATCTCCTCATGGGACCAGGCGAGCGTTACGAGGTCATTGCTGACTTTAGCAATAAAAATATCGGCGAAGTTATCACCTTAAAAACACTTGCATACGATAATTTTGCTGGTGGCATTGGTCAGGGCGATGAAAGAGATCTCATGACGTTTACTATTGATCGCGCTGAACAAGAATCGCTCGTACTACCAAGTACGCTCGTACCCCTTGGTGAACAATTTGATGTAGCAAACATTACGGACAGCAAACTATGGCCAATCACATTTGAAGGTGGAACTTTTTTGCTCAACGGTGCATCATTTGACATGACAGGTACCCTCGAAAACGAGCGAGCGCCCGGCGATGCTCTTGAGATGGTGACGATTACGAATTCCGATGGGAATATTATCTTTGCACATCCAATGCACTTCCACGGTCGTCAGTTTCAAATCCACAGCCGCACCATCGGTGCCGATGGTCTTGATGCATACAACACAGTAAAAGACGGATTAGTTGACAGTGGCTGGCAAGACACCTTCATGATTATGCCACACGAAACTGTTTCTTTCCTCGTACGCTGGAGTCGTCATCCTGGCCTCTTTATGTGGCACTGCCACAACCTTCCGCACGAGGACATGGGCATGATGCGAAACTTTTTACTTACAGACGTGCTTTGCCCAGCAGATTTAACGCATGATGGCATCGTTGACGTAGCCGACTTTTTAGAAATCATTGCAAAATGGGGAACACCCTTTGGAGATGTTACAGGAGACGATTTAACAAACGTTTCCGACGTACTTGCAGTAATTAGCGACTGGGGCATTTGTGATGCTGGCTTCCGCGAACTTCCAAGAGCACCTGCACCTTCCAAGCCAAAACGTAATGCACCTTCCAAGCCGACCTGAACCTAGTGATTAAAAAGCTATAAAAAGGTGACAGCCTTGTACTTTTTTAGTTAACTAATCATAAAAATGCAACCCTGGACTTGCGGGCACCGAATATATCGGTATATTGCTATATGCCTTTAACTTGGTTTTTATAGAGGAACCTACCGATGAAAAAGCCCTTACTCATACCCGTACTTTCGATTCTCATCCCAACAGCGCTCGCTACAGCGGATGACATCGTCATCAACATGACTGCTGCAAACAGTACACAACAGATTCTTCCAG
>JACNLR010000134.1 GCA_014381385.1 Planctomycetota bacterium
GAGTCTGACCCCAGAGGAGTCTGGCCCTAAAGGAGTCTGACCCCAGAGGAGTCTGGCCCTAAAGGAGTCTGACCCCAGAGGAGTCTGACCCCAAAGGAGTCTGACCCCAATGTAGAATGCTTACATGGCATTAGTGAAGATTGAAGAAATATTGGAAGATTTGCAGCAGGGCAAGGTTATTGTCTTGATTGACGATGAAAACCGCGAGAATGAAGGGGATTTTGTAGTTGCAACAGAGCACATCAATGTCGAACTGATCAATTTTTTCACCAGAATTGGCGGAGGGTACTTATGTGTCGCAATGACAGCAGAAGACTGCGATCGACTCGAACTTGGTCCTCAAGTAGCGGAGAACACAAGCGTTCGCGGCACACCATTTACAATAAGTGTTGATGGGCACCCAAGGCATAATGTAACAACTGGAATTTCAGCCGCAGACAGAGTCAAAACGCTCGAACTACTGGTTGACCCAAATGCAAATCCTGAAGATTTTGTACGGCCAGGACACATCAACCCCCTTCGAGCCCGAGTTGGTGGTGTGTTAGCTAGAACCGGTCAAACAGAGGGCTCGGTGGATCTTTGCAGACTTGCTGGCTTAAACCCCAGTGCAGTTATCATCGAGGTCGTTAAAGAAGATGGTGAAATGGCTCGCGTTCCCGACCTTGAAAAAATTTGCGAGGAACACAATTTCAAAATGTGTTCGGTTGAGCAAATTATTGAATATCGACTTGCTCGTGAGAGTTTAGTGAAACGGATTGAACCACGATGTGGAACCCCAATTGAGACCCCGTATGGAACATTCAACTTGATTGCGTACGATAGTGCAATTGATGCTGTTCCCCATCTTGCGTTAACGGTTGGTGGTGTAGGTGAACTTGATGAGTACGGTGGCGCAAAACCAATCAAAGAACCCACACTTGTTCGCGTACACAGAAGAAACTTGCTGGGTGATATTTTTGATGTGACAAATCATCCGTCAGGTAAAGAATTACGAGCATCACTCCGCATGATTTCAGAAGAGGGTCGTGGTGCGTTAGTGTATTTACGACCCGAACAATATGGCGACGAGTTTATAGATCGCCTTCAAAAGATTCAACGTCCTCAAGGTGATGTCAACATCCCAGATTTGACGGTTACGGAAAAACCAATGGATCGACGAGATTATGGAACAGGTGTACAAATCATACGTGACCTAGGATTGCGATCTTTGAAGTTGTTAACGAATCAACCAAAACACCTCACGGCATTGCATGGTTTTGGAATTGAAATCGCAGAGGAAATTCCTATCGAAACGAGCGGAAACCGTTAGCGCCGATTACCGAATAATATGGCAAGACGGAAGCAGAGTTTTACTGCTTCAAGGTAAATCCAAACAAGCGTTACCATTAAGATGAATGCACAAAACCATTCCATTTGTTTTGGTGCTCCAGACTTTACCTGTTGCTCGATCATTCCAAAATCGATAATAAGCCAAAGCGATGCGACCCCAAGAATAAGTAGGTTGATTCCGATTCCAATCAAGGCAGTGTTACCACCCTGCATCGCAGATCCAAGGGAGAGGAACGGCATCTCTGCACCGAATAAAGACATCACGAAAGAAACCATGTACGTTATAAAAATACCAAGTGTAAGCACACTGACAGTTGCGGTAAATTTTTTAGTTGGCTTTAAAACACGAAAGTAATACAACGCAAGCATCGCAACGAGCACGCTCAGCGTTATGACAAAGGCCTGCAAAGCGAGCCCACCCATCGCAGCGTATCCCATATTTGCAAGGGCGGTATCAAGTGCATTCGTCAGAACTCCAAGGAACGCGCCTTGAATGGCTGCATATATCCAAGCGGTATATTTTGCTCTCGCAGGATTTCTAATAATCATGAAGTACACGACGAGAGTCGCGATGAATCCAACAATGCCAAGTGGCCAAGCTAGACCTGGGTAATTTTGAGTTAGCCAAATTCCAGACATCCCACCCGCAACTGCTACGGAAGTAAGCATGCCCGTTTTATTGACAACTCCGGCGATTGTTGAGGTTTGGGCGTCCTCGCAGTTGGCAACCCCCTCTCGCCATGCGTCATGGTTTTTGAGGGCTGGATTTGTAGTTTCTAGCATGTTTTTTCCAAGTTGCATGTATTGTCCCTCCTCGTCGTGGACTGTTGTATTCTACCGAATAATCGACCATGAATACCCAAGAACTTATAGCGGCTTTTGAAACTTTTGCTCCTACGTATCTCGCCAATGATTGGGATAACGTTGGACTTCTTGTTGGTGCACCAGAGTGGTCGGCCGACAATATTCTTCTAACGATTGATGTAACAGATGCGGTTTTGCAAGAAGCTATTGCAATGCGTGCGAATGTTATTGTTTCGTACCACCCCCCTATTTTTCATCCCCTCAAATCGGTAACTGCCAATACGCCGCAGGAGCGAGTTGTATTGGAAGCAATTCTTAACCGTATTGCAATATATTCTCCGCACACATCGCT
This sequence comes from Planctomycetota bacterium, assembly GCA_014381385.1. Classification (GTDB taxonomy): domain Bacteria; phylum Planctomycetota; class Phycisphaerae; order Phycisphaerales; family SM1A02. Next base: position 2,486 of record JACNLR010000134.1, read on the forward strand.
CGATGTTGCAACCGGTGGTGTAAATGATTGGATTGTCGATGGTGTTGGCACGGGAGACGTTCGTGCGCTTAAACCATTTGGGCATTTACCACCCGATGAGGAATGTAAACTCGTTACGTTTTGCCCTGAAGATAAAATTGAAGGATTGCGGCTTGCGCTTGCAAGCGTGAGTTGTGGTCGCATCGGAAACTACGAGCAGTGCTCTTTTACATCGCAAGGTACTGGCACTTTTATTGGCGGCGAGGGAACGAACCCAACGCACGGTGATGCGGGCAAGTTGCAACGAGTTTCAGAATGTAAGTTTGAAATGGTTGTATCAAAGGCATCGCTTTCGCTGGCGATTCAGGCGCTACGGCAATTTCATCCCTACGAAGAGCCTGCCATTGAAGTCCACGCGCTAGGTGAACGGCCAAGGCGAGAAATAGGAGTTGGCAGGCGTATCCATTTAGATCAATCGTTGCAACTAGATGAACTTGCACGTAAGTTGAAGAAACACTTGGGAATTGGATACGTCCGCGTTGCACCTGCAGCAGGTACCGATGATCGTGCGCAAGTACAAACAGTTGGCTTGTGTGCAGGCGCGGGTGGTTCCGTTTGCGAATTGGCAATCGAAGACGGCTGCGATGTCTTCATTACAGGTGAGATGACACACCACAACGTTGTTGCAGCAACTGCGCGCGGTTGTTCTGTGATGTTAACGGGACATACAAATAGTGAACGAGGGTATCTTCCAAAACTTAAAACACAACTTTCTAAGTTGCTCCCCGAAGTGAGTATTACAGTGAGCAACGCAGACGCTTCACCTTGGACGTACTTTTAACTAACCGCTGGTTTGTTAGTAACTCGGGCAACTAACAATATGGTCGTTCACCATACCAACGGCTTGCATGAATGCGTAGCAAATAGTTGGACCGACGAATTTAAAACCATGTTTTTTCAAATCTTTCGCCATTGCTTCACTGATTGGCGTAGAAGCAGGGATTTGCTCATCTGATTTCCAAGCGTTTACAATTGTTTTATGGTTGACGTGTTTCCAAAGTAGATTATCGAACGCGCCCGCACCATCTTCCATGACTTCAAGCCAAGCTTTAGCATTTGCGATTGCGCCATTTATTTTTGATTTACTTCGAATAATTCCGGTGTCTTTGAGGAGTTGGTTTATTTTTCGCTTTCCATAATTTGCAATTAATTCAGGCTCAAAGTTGTCAAAAGCTGCGCGGAAATTATCGCGTTTTTTGAGCACAATTATCCAAGAGAGACCCGCTTGGAATCCATCGAGACACAGTTTTTCGAAGAGTGCTTTGTCGTCGTGCTCTGGGACACCCCACTCAGAATCGTGGTACGCCACGTAGATGGGGTCGTTTCCACACCAGGTACATCTAGACATTTCTAAAGCATACTCGTTTTTGCTTGAAATGTTTTATGAAAGATGTATAATCTCAGTGGTTACTTTTTCACGTGTGGTTTACTAGAAAGGGGTTCTGGCTATGGAAACTTTTGTAATTCTTAGGGGCGAGGAAGAGATTGGTGTGTTTACACACCCCCAACTGCGAGAAAAAGTGCAGAGGGGTGAAGTTTTACCTACAGATGAAATGCAACGTTCGGGATCTGAGGAAAAGTATGCTATAGATACTGTTCCAAGTTTAGCGATTTTCCTAGATTCCTCCAACAGTGATGCTATAACCTCCGAGTCCTACGGTATGGCAAATGATTCTTCTGACATGTCTGGAGTAGCCATGGAAGTTCCTTCTATTGAAGTTGGAAATGATGAAGATGTGTTGGATGCGGTGTCCGAAGATGCGTTTGATTCTGCCATTGCTTCTGCAGTGAACGCTCCAGAGAACGCTGAAGCAAAAGCACAATCCGAACTTGCAAGGGCTACACTCTTTGCGACTCAGAATTATATTCGAAGAAGTATTTTTATAAACCAAGCAGACATGGTGCAAAAAACAGGTTACATCCTTCAAGGAATTGCCATAGTGGTTTTGGGTGTATTCACTTATTTTGTAGCTCGTGACGCTGTGGATACAACAACCCCAATTTTATATGCGGTCGGCTGGACAGTTGCTGTTGGGCTAGGCATTGTTGCCGCAGCCCTTTGTAGGGATGCGGGTAGACGTGTTATTGCCGGTGTTCCAACAGCGGTTCGCTCCAACTCAACACTTGATTTAGTTGGGCTTATTATTCTCACGGTTGGCGTTGCAATTTTTGCAGGTCTTGCAATAATCGCATTCACATCAGCGAATTTTTGGCCAGCAATTTTTGGCACCCTCGCACTACTAGCTTGCGTCCTTGGTGCTGGTTTGGCGCTGAGTCCGTCAATTAGTAATGTTGAGTTTAAGAATGTAGACCCTATGGAAGAAGCTGTTGGGCTGATTACACTCTCTGCAAAAGTGCTCGTGTTACTTGGGCCATTCGTTTTGTCGTGTTGTAGTTCAATAGGATTGCTCAAGGGTGGTATCGCACTCTACGGTTTACTGAATGGAAACGAAGCGGTTTTCGACATGGATGGCTGGAAAATGCCTGGGATTATTTTGGTGTCGGGTTGTTTTTACCCACTTGTTGCATACGTGTTGCTTTTAATAAATAACATGTTTGAACGATTATTTAAGTAATTATTTGAACAACTCGTCAAGGATGTCAAGCGGGTTTGGACTTTCCCCCTTGTTGCCACCCCCTAAAATATCACCTATAGACTCGCCAAGAGAATCTAGCGCGGCACTCTGTAGCAATTTTCCAATATCAAATTTAGGATCCACTTTTACTATTGGCTTATCAATCGTTCCCGTGATCAGAATTGGCACATCAATGTCTGTTGCAAGACCGCGCAGTTCTTTAATACTGTAACCAAGGCCAGTGAGCGGCACCGTTGAATGCAACTTCAGCGTGCGATTAACGAGATTAATCGTTCCAGCGTATGGAATCGAGTACTTATTTGCAAGCGTTAAATGAAACTCTTTATATTTCACAATGCCCTTGCGTATCTGAATATGAATGGGCTCAAATGTTGCCGGTATATGTTCCTTGTGTTTTGTATTAAACAGGGACAGCAAGTTCAATGTTACGGAACCGTTGTCAAGCATTACCTCGCCGATATCTAAAACGATGTCGGCTTTCAATGTTGAAACATCGTTGTTAAGTGCTGCGGAAGCGTTATTGACGGTCATAATAATTGGTCGTTTAACCGAATGTATATCAGAAAGTACTGGCCCAAGGTCTTTTAGCAGGCGCTTTGTAAGCGAAGTAGAAAGAGTTAGATCTGCCCTTGTTGTAGTTTTTTTAACAGTTGAGATTTTGCCGTTGGCAAATACAAGCGAAGTTTCAAATGCAGCGTTTGGTGCAGTGCCACCAGCGACGATAATGGGTTTATTCAGGATATTTTTGGCAATGCATTCTACAGCGAGCGGCGAACCAATTGTGTCTGCAAGAAATGGATTAATGTACTGTGTAGGAATCCCAGTTGCTGCAACGTGCGCATCAAGAGAGTTGTCATCGTTTCTAGAAGTTGTTCCCTGCAGTAAAGCGTTTTGTTTTTCGATCACAACAGTTGCGTTAAAGGTGGAGTTCCCATCCATGTCGAGGTTTTTGATGTGCGCTGAAATTGTCGCCTCTTTATCAATGCCAACAAACTCTTTAGCAAGTGCTTTTGAGATTGTTGCATTCGCCGTAATTCCTGAAAGTGATTCAATAGCAGTGCCCTTCAATTGCGCAGCCCCAATTATAGAAGCCCGATTGCCCGCAATATCGAAGTCTAGAGCATGGTGTTTAAGTTTGATGTTGAGAGTTGCTGTTTTTCCTAACTCTCTTTGCAACTTGATTCGTTTGTCGGTTATGTAGGCTTGCGCAACTTTCGTTGGAAAATCTACAATAGAAATTACACCCGTGCCCTGTGGAAGCTGTCTTGTAATTGTTTTCCAAAGATCATCAATTCCATCAAGTTTGTTTTTGTGTGTAGAGTTTAGTGCTACGTCAAATACGGATTTAAATTTGTCGATAATCACGAAGCCATTGGTCGATATTTCTCGTTTTCGTACATCAGCAATGACATTGCACTGTAGCGAGGATATTGTCGTTTTTGATTGCAAGTGTTCGATGCTTCCATCAATTGATATCTGAGCAATGCATTCAGGTTTTTCAGTATCACTGATGCCAACTGGAGCGAGTTGGTCGATGTGAATTGTCGCAATAGCTTCACCAGAAAATTGCTTGTCAGTTATTTGTTGCAAAAGATCATTTTGCAAATTTGCAACGATTGTTACGTCGGAAAGGCGCCCGTTGTTTGAGTCAACAGTGCCGTCTGCCTGCACTTCCTGTGTAACGAAACTCGCAACAAGTGGTGGCCCTTGCTTACTTCGCTGTACATGTAAATCCATCGTTGGGCCAAAGCATTTTGCAGTATCAATCTTAACGGCATTTAAAAAAGGATCTAAAATTGTTGTGGGTACATCGGTAAGGTCAATAGTGCCCACCACCTCCTTGCCATCAAACATAAACATATTTTCTGGTGCATCAGATTTAACGAGTTGAGCTTTTACAACAACTGAACCGCGTGGCGTATCGTACTCTGCAAGGGAACCGTTAATCGAAATGTTAATCGCATCGCGTACGTTTGGAGAAGAAAATTCCGCATCTAATTCTAATACAGACCAGCCTCCAACCCCATTCATTGTTGGTATAGGCGTATTTACAATACGTAACGTGCTATTTGCGCTTGTGTCCCAATTGAATTCACCGCTCTTGGTTAGAAAATTTGGAGCGCTGCATTCTATCGTTACTTCGCCACCTGTTTCGCTTGTGGTTTCAAGGGCAACGGAGAAGTGCATACCGGGGTCAATGTCGAGCGTCCCCTTTAGTTCAGTAAAATGAATCGGCTCGTCGCCGTTTATGGTGAGATTATCTAGCTGCAGAGCGAGTTTGATTGCTGGGATAGTCTTTGCTGCAGTAGATTTTTTATCTAGTGAACCCGATGGCTCAATTTCATCTTCCAACGTTGGCGCTATGGTGTCTGTATCGATGGGCGCTGTTGTTTCAACTGAGGCACTTCCAAGAACAAGTACTTCGATAGGACTGCTTGCTGTGACGAGTGAAAACAGACTGTTACTAATCGTAACATCAACGTCTGCAGTTCCAAATGTATCTTCAACGTGCAGCGTTGAAATAGCCTGAGGCCCACCCCAAGTGATTTGAATGTCACCGACGGTATTTTTTGAATCGTTTGTAATCTTGTTTTTGATGACGCCACGCGCAATACTTGGAACAACGAAGTACAAACCACCGGTTATGACCACGGCGACGATCCCAGCGGTGATTACTATTCTCTTGCTATTCATCTGGTGTGCATGATACCCGTCTGGTATCCTTGTTGAAATGGATTTGTTAAAAGTAAACATGCAAGCTCCAGCGAAAATCAACCTTTCGCTCTCGGTCTCACCCCCTCGCGAGGATGGTCTGCATCCGATTACATCAAAAATGGCACAAATTGCCTTATTTGATGACCTTGAATTGACTAGACTCGATGATCATGCACTCTCTCGATATGCCATTTTGTGGCACGAAGATGCACCTAAGCCAACGCCTATTGATTGGCCGGTAACCGCCGACCTTGCAGTGCGGGCACACCGAGCACTTGAAGAATGTGTTGGTCAACCGTTGCCTGTTCAGATGAAATTAGAAAAACGAATTCCAGTTGGTGGTGGGCTTGGTGGGGGCAGTGCGGACGCCGCGGTAATGTTACAAGCAATAATAGCACTTTTTAACCTAGATGTAGATGTGCATGAAATCGCATCAACGATTGGCGCAGATGTCCCTTTCGCGCTCATTGGCGGTGCAGGAGACGTAACTGGCATTGGTGAGATAATTTCGCCCATCAATCTTGACGCGATGCACCTTGTATTGATAATTCCTACGTACAGTTGCGAGACTGCAAAAATATACGATGCGTTTGATGCACTCGGTTGCAAGAGTGAAGATGGGGTTGTTAACGATTTACTGCTTCCAGCATGCGAAGTTGAAAACCAGTTATCAGCGGACATAGATGCGATAAAATCATTAACTGGGCTTGAAGTACAGCTTTCTGGGAGCGGCTCTTCGATGTTCATTATCTGCGATACTACGGAACAAGCCACAGCACTTGCTTACGAAATAGAAAAACAAACGAACCATGTTGCGTTGGCAACACAAACATATACGCCTCAAGTGGCGATGGAGAAAACGTGATGACAACTTTAATGATGACAGATTTTGTTCCCGCTGATTTTGACGCCACTAAGTGGGATACTCTCCAGCCGTACTATCAACAGTTGCAGGACAGGGTTTTTAAGTGTTCTGGATGTATACAACAATTTTTGCTCGACCGCAGTGAGCTCGACGCTGCTGCAGCAGAAGCGGGCTCGAATTTATATATAGCCATGACGTGTAACACGGAAGACGAAGAAGCAAAAAAAGCTTTTTTATGCTTTGTTGAAGAAGTTGAACCAGAATTAAAAAAGATTGGCTTTGAACTCAACAAAAAGGTTGTCCAAAGTGAACACGTTCAAGATCTTGACAAAGAACGGTTTGGAGTTTTGCTTCGTGATTGGAAAACAGATGTTGAAATTTTCCGTGAAGAAAATGTGCCGTTGCAAACAGAAGATACAAAGTTAGGGCAAGAGTATTCTGAACTTTGCGGCGCCATGATGGTTGACTTCGATGGCGAAGAACGAACGTTACCGCAAATGGGTATCTACCAACAAAACCAAGATCGCAGCGTCCGTGAAGATGCATGGCGTGGTGTTACAGATAGACTTTTGAAAGACCGTGATGCTATAGATGGAATTTTCGACAAGATGGTTTCAAATAGAAACCAAACGGCGAAGAACGCTGGATTTGCGGAATATCGTGGCTATATGTTCGACGTGAAACATCGTTTTGATTACACGCCGGAGGACTGTGTTGCATTCCACGAGGCAATTGAAGAATCGTGCATGCCGATTGTCAGGAAACTTGCTCAAGAGCGTAAAGATGCACTAGGCGTTGAAACACTCAGGCCTTGGGACCTCGCGGTTGATCCGCACGGTCATGCACCTTTACAACCATTTGATTCTGCAGATGATCTCATCGAAAAAACTTCGAAACTATTCCACCGGATGGATTCCTCACTTGGAGATATGTTTGACACTATGCAGGATGGCGGATACTCCCTTGACCTTGCTTCGAGGAAGGGCAAGGCGCCAGGTGGGTATCAAGCGAGTAGAGATAGGCAGAGGAAGCCATTCATTTTTATGAACGCTGCAGGGTTACCTCGCGATCTTGACACTATGGTGCATGAGGCTGGCCACGCTTTCCACTATATGCTCTGCAGGCATGACGATTTAGTTTGGTACAGGGGCGCACCTCTTGAGTTTGCCGAAGTTGCTTCGATGAGTATGGAATCTATAGCGTATCCATTCCTTGACGAGTTTTATTCACCAACGGAAATTAAACGAGCAATTCGAAAACACCTTGAAGGAATAGTAAGTACGTTGCCATGGGTCGCAACTATCGATGCATTCCAACATTGGATTTATTTAAATCCAAACCATACGCGGCAAGAACGCACAGCCCAGTGGCTTGAACTTGGCGAGCGATTCGGAGGGGCGGTCGATTGGTCTGGATTAGAAGCAGTAAAAGAATCCGCATGGCACAGACAGTTACATCCCTTTGAAGTACCTTTTTATTATGTCGAGTACGGCATTGCACAACTTGGCGCACTTCAAATGTGGTTGAAGTACCGCGAGAATCCTGAAGCAGCAATCGCGGCGTATAAGAATGGATTAGCACTTGGCGCGAGCAAACCATTACCAGTACTTTTTGAATCTGCTGGTTTAAAATTCGACTTTACAACTACTATGGTCTCAACTCTCATGAACACAGTTGAAGAAGAGTTAGACAAGCACGCGTAATTATGGCTCTTGGCGGTTTCCATTCGATACTGTATGTTCTTAAAAAAGCTCGGCAAGCAGGTGGGATTCGTGCACTAAGAAAAGCAATGCGTTCACCTAACGCTTGCAAAACGTGTGCGCTTGGAATGGGCGGACAAAAAGGCGGGATGGTAAATGAAGCGGGGTCATATCCTGAGTTTTGCAAAAAATCTGTGCAAGCGATGGTTGCGGATATGCAAGGCGCTATAACACCAGAGTTTTTTGAAAAATACACAATTGCACAACTATCAGCAATGACACCAAGGGAACTGGAATCTTGCGGAAGGTTAACGTTTCCCGTTAGTGCCGGTCCACTTGACTTGCATTACAAACCAATACCGTGGAACGATGCTCTTCAAAAAATTTCCAGTGCAATTCAAAAAACGGATCCAAACCGTTCCTTTTATTACTTTAGCGGACGGTCGAGTAACGAAGCGGGTTTTTTGTTACAACTCGCGGCGAGAATACGCGGTACAAACAACATAAACAATTGTTCGTTTTACTGCCATCAAGCAAGTGGAGTCGGCCTGACGAGTGTTACAGGTTCGGGGACTGCCACTGTTATTTTGGACGACTTAGAAAAGTGCGATCTCATCTTTTTAATCGGTTGCAATCCAGCCTCTAACCATCCAAGGCTTTTGAAATCACTTATAGATATTCGACGCCGCGGAGGTAAGGTTATAGTTGTTAATCCCCTGCTTGAAAAAGGGCTCTGCCGTTTTAAAGTACCAAGTGACTGGCGTAGCCTCTTGTTTGGTTCGAAAATCTCTGACTTGTATGTGCAGCCGAACATTGGCAGCGACACTTTCTTGTTTCTTGGAGTAATCAAATGGCTTTCAGAACACAATTGCATTGACAATACGTTTGTGCAAGCACACGTGGATGGATTTGATGGTGTTGTAGAACAAGCGCAAACAATAACATGGGAGACTATCGTTGAGCGATGTGGTGTTACCGAACAAGCAATTGGCGAAGTAGCGAGCATGTACGCCGATTCTTCTAGTGTTATTTTTTGCTGGGCAATGGGAATTACCCATAATCAAGGGGGCGTTGATGCCGTGCGAATGATTGCAAATACTGCAATGGCACGGGGTATGCTCGGTAAAGAAGGAGCGGGACTATTACCTTTAAGGGGACACTCAAATGTGCAAGGCATGGGTTCTGTTGGAGTAATTCCAAAATTAAAAGGTGCAATGGCAGCAGCAATCGAAAAACAACTCCATGTAACGCTGCCAACCACTAAGGGGTTTGACACAATGGCTTCAATGCAAGCGGCGCATGCAGGAGATGTTGACTTTGCGCTTTGTCTTGGTGGTAATCTAGCTGGGTCAAACCCAGACACTCGATTTGCTATGGATGCGATGGCAAACATTGGACTTGTTTCCCATATGTCGACAACGTTGAATCAGGGGCATTTTATTGGCCGAGGTAAGGAAACGATTATTTTGCCCGTTCTTGCGCGCGACGAAGAACAACAGACAACGACACAAGAGTCAATGTTTAATTATGTGCGGCGAAGTTCTGGTGGTGTAGTAAGGCACGAAGGACCTCGTAGTGAAGTAGACATAATTGTTGATGTAGCAACAGAAGGCATTGGCGTGATTGAATGGAGCAAATACAAAAACTTTGATGCGATACGAGAGTTGTTGACAGAATGCATGGCTGGATTTATTAAAAACGAAGAACATCAATTGAGCGGCCGTACATTCCATAAGCCGAAGTTTGCAACCGAATCAGGAAAGGCGAATGCGCAAGTCGTTTCATTACAGAAACCTAAAAGTGTCGGGGGTTCTACGCTACGACTTATGACAATAAGGAGCGAAGGTCAATTTAATACTGTTGTTTATGAAGAAGAAGATGTTTTCAGAGGTCAATCTCGCCGCGATATTGTTTTAATGAATGAATCAGATATATCAGCGTTACAATTAGAAATGAACAAAACCGTTACTGTGCGCGGTCCCTCAGGCGAGATGCGGGTTGTAGTTCGCCCTATTGATATTGCAAAAGGCAACTGCGCTATGTATTTTCCAGAAGTGAACCGAATTCTTTCTACGAAGGTTGATGACGAATCATTAACCCCCCTATTCAAGGGAGAACTTATCGAGATCATCAAGGGAGTTAATACTTAAAAAAGTTTCTGCTTCCCGCCCTTGCAGTGGAATCACGGTATTTTCAATTTGTGAGACAAAACCACCGATTGAACGCCCCCCCTCGTCCAAGTACTTTGAACACGCAGTGCTGACATTACCGCAAACATACAAGGGTAATCCTAGCAATCGGTTGTTGTTCGAAAAAAGAGCGCTAGTTGCACATTGTATCAAAGGTGAAATTGAATCGATTGTTAGTGAGGGCATATCGCATCCAACAACCAGATACTCCGTGTCCAACTCGCTGTGGAGCAATGCTTCGATGCCAGCGACGGGACCTTGCTTGTGACGAATATCAGGGATGCATCGTTGTCCTTTAACCTCACCGCCTAGAATTACAACTTGCCCGCTTAGGTTGGATGCAAATTCCAACATTGTTTCAAGCATCGTTTGACCACTTTGCAAACGAACCAGATGTTTTGGTGAACCCATGCGTTTGCTTTGGCCACCAATTAATATTGCAACGGTATGTGGCCACATGTTACGGCGTAACTGGTTGTACTACAATTGATTCGCCGGATTTCAACGTGCCTTCAGTAATAACACGCGCTAAATATCCGCACCTACCAACGATATCTTTTTTAAGAGATACTCCAAGTGGATCAAGTACAAAGCATGGTTTACGTACTTCGGCGAGTTCAATAACAACGCCACCAGAAAACGTCAGGCGATCTCCGAGTTGAAGAGATTGCACATCAAGGTTTTCGACGGTGAGATTTTCACCAACTGCTCCAGCTGGAACGTTGTAGCCTTCTGTTTTAAGTTGCTCCAAGATTTCAGTATCAATCAAACTAACCGCTCTCTCAAGTTTATAGTGTTTTTCGTGATTACGTCCATCACCCGCTAAGCCTTTAAAAGAGACAGCGCAGGAAGGCGTTGGGGTTTTTGGAATTCCACCACTTGATACGTTTATAGAAAGCAATGTTGGCATGAGGTGAAGTATACTAAAATCAAGATGCTATTCCACACTTCGATTGCAAGTTTCGTTGCGTACTTTTTGCTGTTGAGCCAACCGACAAACAAATTGGCAGAAGAGGTAGAATTAATCCCAGTAGATGCAGGCTTTGAAGACAGGGGTGCTTTGAGCGAATCTTTTCGCGTTGAGCCAGTCGACTTGCGCCACGATACTGCTTTTGAAACGTTGTATAAAGTTTCTGGAAGTGACGGGGTGTACGTTCGTAAGGCTGGAGGGCTTAGAGCGGTTTTTAAAAACCCGACCTATTTTGATACAGCCAATGGTGTAATTCCACTTTTGCCAGCCGGCACGGTGTACAGCATAGGCGAGGTGAACGTTTCGTTACTTGGGCAACTATCCGAACTTTCGACGGTTGGTGTTTCTGACGAAAGAGTGGTTCCTCAGCGGTACATTGCAGGGGCGAAACCCGCACCAATCACAACGCAGCGGACGCCCAGAGGAGTTGTTAGATTCATTGATGACGAAGAGTACAGGCGAGAGCGGCTGACATCTTTGGTGCTTGGCATTGTTCTTTCAGATTGATTACGTTAGGCCGCTGAGGGCAAATCGTCATCGTTTGGCAGCATTCCCATTATTGACGCGAGTCTTTGGACTCTTTCTTGGACATCTTCGTTACTATCTAGAATCTCATCGTATCGCTTTGAACGCTGCTGGGCGAGCCTTGAAGCAGCACGCTGTGGGAATGGTAGCGCTGTCTTTGCAGAAAGACGCAGTGGGTCGGCTAGAATTACGTAGGCGCTTTCGACTATTTCGTTGTTAGTTACGGGGTACATCACAGAGAGAACATCGGAGGTATTTGTAGGTAAATGTTCTACGATGATTAGGAGCGTTATGATTTAAAGCGCTAACCCGCACAGCCCCCCTATATTGACAGATTGCTGACTAAATGCAAAGTAAGGTACGATGCGCAATTCCATGCTAGTTTCTACCACAATACAAGCAACAGATTCTTCTCTTGATTCCATAGTTGCAAAAGTAGCAAATCAAGAACGGTTAACTTTGGCTGATGGTATCGCATTGTATGAATCGCCCGACCTTTGGACGGTATGTTCACTCGCAGATAATGTAAGGCGAAGGATGCATGGTGACATTACGTATTACAACATAAACAGACACATTAATTACACAAATGTTTGCGCATTGAGTTGTAAGTTTTGCGACTTTCACCGGAAGAAAGATCAAGAGGGTGCGTACGAACATTCGCTAGACGATATCAAAAACGAAGCAGCACTAGCAGTAGAGTCTGGCGCCACAGAAATTCACATTGTTGGCGGATTGCACCCTTGGCTACCGTTTGAGTATTACACAAGCATGTTAGAAGCAATTGGTGAAATTGCTCCAGAGATACACATTAAAGCGTTCACCGCTGTTGAGATTGTGCACCTTGCAAGAATAACGAAACGTGCGCGTGACGGAATTGCAGGGATATCCTCTGTTTTAGAAGAGTTAATAGAATGTGGGTTAGGTTCACTTCCCGGTGGCGGTGCAGAAGTGTTTGATGATCGCGTACACGATGAAGTGTTCCGCGGAAAAATCGGTGGTGAAAAATGGATGGATGTGCACCGTGTTGCACACCAACTCGGAATTAATTCAAACGCTACTATGTTGTACGGACACGTTGAAACGCAAGAAGATCGCATAAACCACATGCTCCTGTTACGTGAGGAACAAGATCGCGCTTTAGAATGTGACAACTACGGAAAATTTCAGACCATAATCCCCCTACCGTTTATTCCTGGCGTAAGTGAACTTGCGCATTTACCGGGGCCGTGCGGAGTTGAGAACTTACGGACGATTGCAATTACAAGATTAATGCTCGACAACATCCCACACGTGAAAGCTTTTTGGATAATGCAAACGTTGCAGATGGCGCAACATATGCTCGAGTGTGGCGCGAACGACATTGACGGCACCGTCGTTTGGTACGACATCACTAAAGTTTCTTCAGACACCACACATCAAGAATGTACAGTTGCTGATTTGCAAAGAGCAATTATTGATGCTGGTTTTGTTCCCGTTGAACGGGACACGCTCTATCGAAAAGTAATGCGCGATGGAACGCGATGGTCAATCGAAGAACGTCCGATAACTGTACATTAGGCAGCAATCTTTCTGGCTTCAATTCCCACTTCTTTTTTCAGAATAAATAAATCAGATGCCCAACTAGCGAGCACTCGTTGAAAACGACGTGCGGCGTGCGCAGAAATTTTCTGGGCTTCGTATTGGGTCGGAATAACCAAAGCTTGATGGCAGGTCTTGTTCTCTTGCATGCCACTTCATCGAATGAATGTGGGGGCAGATTCTGTCTAAATACAGAATTAATCACTCGGTTTAAAGCCTAGCCTATTTAGAATCCCTTCAAATTGATCGTTTGAGTAAAAATCTATTGTCAGTTTTCCGCTGCCCTTTTTCTTACCAAGAACAATTTTTGCTTTGGTACCAAGGTGATCTCCAAGTTCCGTACCAAGTGTATCCATGTACATAGATTGCGGGTTTGGTTCAAGCGAAACGCCAACTGTTTTTTTTGTCGAAAGTTTTTTAACTTGTCTTTCAAGTTCACGAACAGACCACTGCTCTTGCGCGCACCTGCGTGAAATTGCCTTGCTCGTGCCAGCATCTGGAATACCTAAAATAACCTTCGCATGACCCATAGTGAGGCGACCATCACGCACAGCAGCCTTCACGGTAGGCTCTAAGTCGTTTAAGCGCAAGAAGTTAGCAACACTAGAGCGATCAATTCCAAGCTGGGTTGCAATCTCCTTTTGCGTAGCGTTGAAGTCAACAACGAGCCGGTCGAATGCTTCCGCCCTGTCGATTGGGTTGAGGTCTTCCCGCTGGAGGTTTTCAATAAGCGCCCATTCAGCAGACGTCTTATCATCAAGATTGCGGACT
>JACNLR010000231.1 GCA_014381385.1 Planctomycetota bacterium
ACATGAAGTCAAAATGGTTGGAAACTAGAACTGAAATGTTTGGTCATGAAGAACCACACATTGGTTTTGTTGAAGATGCTGAAGAATCGTTCGAATTCACCGACGGTGATGTTGCAATTGCGGCAATCACTTCTTGTACCAATACATCAAACCCAAGTGTGATGCTCGCAGCAGGGCTTGTCGCGAAGAAAGCGCACGCACTTGGTTTAACAAGAAAACCATGGGTTAAAACATCACTTGCTCCAGGTAGTACCGTCGTGACGGAGTACTTGAAACGCGCCGGTTTGCTTGACGATTTAGAAGCTCTAGGGTTCTGGGTAGTAGGGTACGGTTGCACAACATGCATTGGTAACTCAGGACCGCTTGATACTCCAATTAAAGATGCAATCAACGAACACGATTTACTCGCATGTTCGGTGCTGAGTGGAAACAGGAACTTTGAAGGTCGAATTGGTCCTGAAATCAAAGCGAATTATCTCGCGTCACCACCCCTTGTGGTCGCGTATGCAATAGCAGGAACGGTTGACATCGACCTTTCTACGGAGCCGCTTGCAAAAGTAGATGGAATAGATGTTTACTTGAAAGATATTTGGCCAACAGATGAGGAAGTACAAGAGACAATTAAAAGTTCGCTGGGACGAGATGAATTTATTGAACAATACGCAGATGTATTTACGGGCGGTGAAGAATGGCAAGCGGTGAAGGCGGGTACGGGTCTACTATTCGAATGGTCAGATGAAAGCACCTATATCCACGAACCACCGTTTTTTCAAGGTATGACGACCGAAGTCCCCGGTATCCATCCCATAGAAGGCGCGAGAGTCCTGTGTAAATTTGGTGACTCTGTCACGACAGACCATATTTCGCCAGCAGGTAATATCGCCGTGGATTCTCCAGCGGGTGAATTTCTGCAGGGCCGTGGGGTACCAGTTTCAATGTTTAACAGTTTTGGTTCGCGGCGAGGAAACGATTTAATTATGACACGTGGAACGTTTGGTAATGTGCGAGTAAAAAATCAACTCGCTCCGGGAACCGAGGGTGGGTTTACAACTGACTTTACAACTGGCGAGGAGAGTTCAATTTACGGTGCGAGCTGTAATTACAAAGAGAAAAATATTCCGCTGGTTGTCCTTGCAGGCAAAGATTACGGCATGGGTTCTTCTCGCGACTGGGCAGCGAAAGGCACAATGCTCTTGGGAGTCAAAGCGGTAATTGCTGAAAGTTATGAACGAATACACCGCAGTAATTTAGTTGGGATGGGGGTGTTGCCACTGGAGTTTATGGATGGGCAATCCGCTGCATCGCTTGGTCTTGATGGAACGGAATCGTTTTTGATTCCTATTGATGAATCTTTGCAACCTCGACAATTCGTTGAAGTGACAGCCTTGCACGAAAATAACACAGCGACTTCCTTTGAAACAAAGTGCAGAATCGATACCCCAGTCGAAATAGAATACTATCGAAACGGTGGCATCTTGCATACTGTACTTCGCAAAATGGCAACATATTAGAGGGTCATGTCGAGGGTCAGACCCTCGACATGACCCTCTAAAAAAAAGCCCCGCCCAAATACTTCCAGTATTTGGACGGGGAGTGTGTCGCTAGTTTGGAGAGAGATGCGACACGAGGGGTATGGAGAGAGACTGGATGAACTCTGATGAGGAGGCGCCGAGACTATGCGGCGTGTTGGGTGCTAGTTGCCGATGGCCTCAAACTCACCAGTGAATGACATATCAATTGTTGGGTCGTACCCGTATTGGGTTTCCATGGACATTGTTTCTTCGAGTTGGAAATGGATTTCATGTAAAAGGTTAACTCTGGCTCTATTTTTACTTAGACGAGCCTCTTTTGTTAGTTGTTCCCTAGAAAGTGTATCTACGTTTGTAACTGTATTAATTTTCATGATTCTCACATACCTTGTTGGAATATCCCCTCCGTGGAGCATTCCGTCTGATTTTCTGATGCCCCCACACTATGGGGCAAATTAGGGTAAACGCAGCTAAAACTGCTGCACAGACCTGATAATCGTGTACTTTCGGTTTCCTTTCACCTTTTTTGATTATTTTTCACGTTCGCTCGCCCCTCCTCCTCTGAGACTTTTTTTAGCTCAAAAATCGCCTCTGAGACTTTTTAAGGTCTAAAAACAGGGTTTTTCCTGAAATTGAAATTAAAGTCTCAGAGGAGAAAAAGGGGGGCTTGCCAAAAGGGATTACGAAGCGCAGGGCTTGTCGATGCGCAATGCATACGAGCAAATCTGTTATTAGGTCATGGCTTCAAGATAAAAGCAACGCTGCGCGGAGCCAATTATTGACGGAATTGGGACAAAACATGAGCCAAGTAGAGCATGTTCCGGTGGACGGAATCATCGAACAACTAGCAGCAGGTCTTATGGCTGCGTGCGCGAATGATTTGGAGTTAACGCCAATGGAATTAGTAGGCCTGCTTCGAGCGCCAAGAACAGACGCTCTTGCTGGGCTGGTTACGGTTTTATGCAACGACGCGTAATGATTGCTACTCGTTTCTTTCCGAGTCGTAATGCAAATATAGTTAGCAGGGGACCTCTCGCTTTCTTATTCAATTTTTTCTGCCAAAGATTGGGATCAAGAGTCTTTCCACGGGTTTTCACTTCTACTTGCGTGCATTCAAACGCACGGAGTTCTGCAGCAACCTTTTCAATCCGCAGTGAAGTAACAGCTAGAACATCGAATGCCGTAAACCATTTTGAATTCGGGTTTTTAGATGCAGACAACAACCCAATACAAGGGGCAAGTTCCGTTGCCCCGATTTGGTTCCCCAACGTTCCGTGCAAACCGGCTCGTTCAAGTGCAGCGTTGGGTTCTAGAATACACGAATTGATTTCGGTCGAAAAAGCGGGCGTTTCAGAAACTCCACTAAACGAATCGCCAAGTTTTATCGAAGTAGCAGTTGTGCTTCCCTCGTTGCATAGCGATCCAAACCAAACTGCGCCCTGCACAAGTCGATTGTTTTCTTCAATGTATTCAATCTCAAATGGATGTGTAAGTAATTGCAAATCTTCTGGGTTAATTGCTGGTGAGAGTTTTATGCAACCACCTGAAGCTTGACTAACAATATGCGCAACTTGAGAAAACGTCGGCGTCATCGCATCAAGTTCGAATACCCTGCCGGTACTGTTTCTTCTTGCAGGATCGATATGCACGACG
>JACNLR010000233.1 GCA_014381385.1 Planctomycetota bacterium
GGTGAACACTTCAATTCGGGAAATGTCATGCTTTTCGCGCGGTGCGAGGAGCATGAACACACCGCAATTCGGGGAACGAAGAGGAGAGATGAGTATGAAAACTCGTTCTATGTTAGGACTTGGACTCGTAAGTTCATTGCTTTGCGGCACTGCTGCTAGTGGACAATTTGCGTTCCAAGGTATTGACTATCGTATTGCTGAGACAAATGCTGTCGCTGGCGATTTTAACTGGACCGTTGAATTTTATCTTGTGCTAAACAGCGACGAACGCCTCGATGCTGTTGCTGGCGACGGCGTGAATGATAAACGGCTTGCAACATCAGGATCTTTTTACCAAAATGCTTTTGGTGGTCCAACATCAATGGAAATTAACCCGTTGCTCTACGGCAACTTCCCAAGTTTGCAATACGACAGTTGGGTGACAATTGGTGCGATGGATAACACTGGGTATCCATACACAAACAATGCTCTTATGAACATTGGCATCGATTGGACAAACTTTGAAGATAATGGTGGTGATGTATACACCGATAACGGTCTTTGGTTCGTTACACCAGACGACGACCAAGGTCAACCAATGCTCTTTACAAATCAAAATTGTGAAGACAAGTATGGTGTACTAGTTGCTCGGGTTACTGTTTTTGATCCATTCCAAGATGCGAATGTTTATATCGGGGCGCTATTCCAAGGTAAGGATAACACTGGAACAACTTGGCAAGCAACTGGTGAAATTGAAGTGTTCTACCCAACAATCACTGACTGTAACAACAATGGTGTAGACGATACCTGCGATATTACAAATGGCACAAGTTACGATGATAACGGCAACGGCATTCCTGACGAATGCGAATTCCCAGACTGTAACGGTAATGGAATCGACGATGGCCAAGACATTGCAGACGGCACAAGTGAAGACTGTAATATGAACGGTACTCCAGACGAATGTGAAATGTCAGATGGCGACTGTAATGGAAACGGTATCCTTGACGATTGCGAAACATTCGACGATTGCAACGGCAACGGCATTCCTGATGAATGTGAAACGTTTAATGACTGTAACGAAAACGGTGTTCCAGATGAATGTGAAGCACTCACTGACTGGGATGACAACGGCGTAGCAGATATTTGCGAAGGTCTTGTTGCTTACAACGTGATGACTGGAACAGGGTATGGCGATCTTGCTGATGCGAACATGGAAGCAAATGCTGGCGACATCATTTGGGTTCAAGCAGATCACGTGAATGCAATTGCCTCAGTATCGCACAGTGACGGCGTTGATAACGATTGCAACGGAGGGGTTGATAATCCTGATCTAGAAATTTCACTTTACGATGGCAGTGAATTCAACGTTGACGGCGATGCGCTTATGGGCAGTGTTCACTCAGGTACTTCAGGTACTGCATCAGTTTCTGCTGAAAATTTGGAAGTAAATTTTGCGATGGCATACCGAAATGCATCGCTCGATTTCTATGGTGCTACAGTTTCAATTGGCGATGCACTTCTTCGTCGTGACAGTGAAATGGGTATCAATGGCGATGCACATGCAACTGGCACATGGACAGCTTCTGCTGGTTCAGTTGTGTACGCTGACCTCGCTATCGATGGTGAACTTCGTGGTACAACGGACATCATGGGCGACACAACCGTCAATGGAACTATGCGCGCTACAGATGACATTTTGGTTGGTGCAAACTTAACCAACAATGGTCTTGTTGCGATGCACCGCGGCGTACTTTACGTATTCGGCGACCTCACTAACAACGGCACTATTCTCGGTGAAGTTGATGGCGGTCCTGGAGTACGCGGTGGCGACAGTGGTCCTGCAGCAGGCGATGGTATACGAGTTGAAGGTAATTACAATGTTGGCGAAAACGCAAGCATTTTCCTTCCACACGAAAACTGGCGACTTGCAGTTGGTGGTAATTTCAATGTTGCAATCACGGACAACACACAATTCGATATGTCAATCGCTACGCTTGATATGGTTGCACATACTGGTCAAGACCCAGTAACTATGGAAGCACTAAGTGCTGACCTTGGTAATACTGAAGACGGTCTTGACCCAGCAACAACTTGCGCATTGCCAATTGGTACTATCCGTATCGGCAGTGGTACAACATGTGAAGTTGTTGATGGTGTAGTCGTTGACTGCGGTGGCTCAATCCATGGTGTGATGTATACCCGAAACTTGGTTGTTGAAGCTGGTGCTGAACTCCGTACAAACGGTTACATCATCTACGCAGCGAACGTAGATAACCAAGGTTTGATTGATAATCCTGACGATATTATTATCATTAATCCACCAGTTCTAGGTGATATTAATGATGATGGTGTTGTGAACGTTCTTGATCTATTGATGGTTGTTGCTGGTTGGGGTCCTTGTACAGGAACTTGCGATAGTGACTTAAACAATGATGGTGATGTAAACGTTCTCGATATCCTTATCGTGATCGCGAACTGGACACCATAACGTTTAGTTGAATCTTTGATTCTTAGACCGGCTCGCCTCCTGGCGAGCCGGTTTTTTTATGCAGTATCAAAAAAATCCCGCAAGTCGTTTTAGGACTCTCTCTCGTTCGGCGCTGTTTGCAGTGTTATAATTTTAATCATGCTTTACAAGCACACGCAAAAAGCGGTGTTAGTGATGACTTTGCTCGCAATGTCTATCGCACTTTGTCTTGTGGTAGCAGGAACGAATGGCTGGAACACACCTGTTGGATATTCGCTTTATGTTGTTATTTTTTTACTTTCTGTTTTGCTTTGGCTTTTTGGTTCACTCACCGTTGAAGTTTCAGGCGAAGAACTGCGGCATTCATTTGGTCCTGGGTTCTGGAAGAAAAAGTATCTTCTAAGTGATATTGAAAAAGTAGAGACTGTTCGTAACTCTTGGATCTATGGGTGGGGTATTCGTCTCACTCCACACGGTTGGTTGTACAACGTGTCGGGTCTTGATGCAGTGGAAATTACACTGCGCTCTGGGAGAAAGTTTCGAATTGGAAGCGACGACACGAGCAATCTTGTTTCAACGTTAGCATCTTCAATTTGCTAGAATGCACGAATACTAGGATAGGTGGCAGAGCGGTTGAATGCGCTAGTCTCGAAAACTAGTATACGCTTCGGCGTATCGAGGGTTCGAATCCCTCCCTGTCCGTTTACGATCTATATATAAGGAGTAA
>JACNLR010000071.1 GCA_014381385.1 Planctomycetota bacterium
GGTCATACGAGTTTTGCACTTTGCTTGATGTACGATGCTGGCAAGGCTGGCCGGCTCATGCTGCAAACCTCTGTATTGCCCCCTCGCGAAGAACCCTACATGCTGCCACTAGAACTCGCTCGTCATCGCATCAAAACTTTTCTTGATCTGAGTGAGAACTGGAGCTTGTTTTACTTGTCGGATGACAATCCAGCTGTGCAGTGCTGGGAGGAATCTCGTTTGATTTTTACCAAAGCGCTTGTTTGTATTGACCAACAAGAGGCAGGTACGCTTGCAAGAAGCGCGCTTGAACTTTCGATTGACGCCTCAGAGCGACTTGCGATGGTGCATGCCCAACTTTTTTTGCATCATCGTTACGCGCATAAACCCGCATCTGTTTCAGCGCTGGGCGTGCAAGTCAATCCATCTCGTTTTGATGAGCCGATTAGGAACCTGCTCCATAAAAATTTTGGAATGATAACAATCCCAATGTCTTGGTCATCCATAGAACCAGAGCAAGGGAAGTTTGAATGGGGACCTATTGATAGATGGGTTAAGTGGGCAAGAGATTCAAAGAAACATATTATTGCTGGCCCGCTGCTAGATTTCAGTAGGGAAGGCGAAATTCCTCAATGGGTCTCAGAGTGTGAGCACGATTATCCTACATTTCGCGATAAATGTTACGACCATATTCAACGAGTATTACAACGCTACGGCGGTGCAGTTACCTTTTGGAACGTATGCTCGGGCATTAATATGAATACGCATGTGCGCCTTTCCCTAGCAAACATGATCGATCTCATCCGGATGTCAGGCTTGGCTGTACGGCAAGCGCGTAAAGACTCCAAAGTAATGATCGAACTCGCCGAGCCCTTTTCTGAGTTCGTTGCAGTGATTTCTGAATCGTATGATCCAAAAGTTTTTCTTTCCCGCCTCTCGCAAGAAGGTGTTCGACTCGATGCACTTGGAGTACAAATGCTTGTGGGAGGTTCAGGTGGCAAATCGACAAGAGATTTGATGCTCTTGAGTTCAAAACTCGACGAATTTCTCCATGCAGATATTCCGCTGATAATCTCAGCCTTGGGTGCTCCATCGGTGATAATAAGCGAAAGGAACGGATGGTGGAAATCCCACTGGGATGAAGCTCGTCAAGAACAATGGGCAAGTTCCATGTTTGCGATTTGCTTAAGTAAGCCATTTGTAAATGCAGTGATATGGACCGACTTATACGACCACAAAAGAATGATTCTACCAACGGCAGCCTTCATCTCCAGGCAGGGCAAACCCAGAACTGTCCTAAACAAATTGCTCAACATGCGGAAGCGTCTTTTGAAACCACTCGGGTCCCTCGAACTGCCAAAGAAAAACTAAGCCATACTGTCGGCGGGAACTTGATAGGATTAAATGTTGTGTTTATTGCAATAATTGTATTTTGTATAGGAGTTTTACTGTTTGAAACGCGGTTGCCTGACTCGTATATAGAATTCGCGCCCTTTCGAGTACATCTCCAAACAGCAAGTGCAGCGGAGTTAGAATTAATGCCCGGCATAGGTCCAAAGATGGCGCAGCGAATTATTATGTACCGTGAAACACATCCCTTACATACGGCGGACGACTTGGATGGTGTGTTTGGCATTGGCGCTCGGAAAATCGAGCACTTGCGATGGCTTGTAAATAAGGATGAAGAACAACAGTGATTACGACGAGAGTCCAAGATGCGATAGAAGAAGTTGCTTCGCTGCTTAAAGTGGATGGCTGCATTTCTGCGGGATCAACGAGCGGGTCGTTCGCATGCTTTGCTTCGTCTTTCCTTGTACGAAACAAGGGCGTATTGTTCGTAACGGCCCATCACGATGATGCAGACGAAACAGTTGCTATGTTTCATGATTTAGGGATTGAAGTCGAACTCTTCCCTGCACTGGAGTCGGAAGTTGCAAAAGAGTTGGTCGCAACTCGATTTGCTGTTTTAGAACATCTTGCTGCTTCAGATTCGCCACGAGTTGTAGTCGCAAGTATCGCAGCTCTCATGCAGATGACACCCTCGCCAAGCCAAGTGAAGGAAGTGGTTCTTCGAATCGGCGTCGGCGAGACTTGGTCCCTGAGCGAATTACAACAATGGCTTGTAGATGCTGGGTTTGAACGACGAGAGTCAATCGAAGATCAAGCGCAATTTGCAATACGCGGCGGCATTTTAGATATAGCAACAGCTGCAGGTGAATTCTTTAGGCTTGATTTTTTTGGTGATACAATTGAATCGATTAACGAGGTTGATCCAGTATCACTAGGTTCCGATTTGGCGATTGACGAAATCATTCTTGCTTCTGCGAAACGTACAAGCGTTTCAGGAACTATTGTTGATCACATTCCTCATTCGTGGAGTGTAATCCTAGATGATATTGAAGAAATTACACAGCAAGCAAATAGTTATTTTGGGCGCGTGCCTGACGCGAGTGAGTTGTCACATATTGATGATACACAAGCGGCGATGGTGAAAAAACTCTCCTCTGTTCTAGCTCTTTCTGGTCCTCCTGCAGATGGTGTCGAAGTTGCACTTCCAGTTACTGCGTTGCCGCTTTTTTCGACTGTAGTTTCAGAAGCGTATCTAGAACTTGTAGCGCTTTCGGAACATCGCGAAGTCCTCTTGGCTTGTAGAACAAGCGGTGAAGCGCAGCGAATGCGGGAACTCATGGAAGCGGGGCAGCCACTTGCAAGTGCAAAAAATTTACATATTGAAGAACAATTTGTGCATCGTGGATTTTTGCTATCAGAGCACGTAGCCGTGGTGCCATCGCACGAAGTATTTCACAGGTACGAAGTTCGCCGCGGTGTTCGAGCAAAACAGAAAACAATGCGCCAAGCGATCGCGCATTTTGACTTTGATGATATCGTCGTGCACCGTGATTATGGCATTGCTCGATATTTGGGTTTGAAAATACTCGATGGGAGGGGTGAAATTGAGCATATAACGTTGGAATTTGCATCTCATCGTCTTCTGCATGTACCTGCGACGCATGCAAATCTTGTACAGCGATATGTTGGTGCCTTCAAGGGAAAGCCAGAGTTGTCAGCCCTTGGTGGAACAAAGTGGGCGAAATCATTCGAGGTGCCATAACTCTCGGTGTCTTAGTTCAATTTCTTGGATATATGAATCGTTTTTTTTGGCCAGTCCGAGATCTTACTGAACGATACAC
>JACNLR010000028.1 GCA_014381385.1 Planctomycetota bacterium
GTTATAGAACAACGCGATGACTTCACCTTCAGCAGGCGTAATGCCATCACTGATACAGAATTCAGATGGTGCACCATCGTTGGATGCCAGTCGGTTTGCAAACGCTTCGACTGGTTCAACAGCACTCAGCCGTGTTTCCAAGGCATTGCGATACGAACCGATATCAAGCGGTTTTGGTTCATAAGATTGACAGCCAACAATTAAGAAGGCCATGGCGGAGAAAAGTAAAATTCTCCGAAGGTTGAATTTCATTTTTTAAATTCCTATCAATAGTCATAACAACGCAAAACATGCGATAACGCATGAAGCGAACGATTAACTGAGATAGAAATTTAAACGAGGAGTCGAGTTGTGCGCACGACGATCAATTGAAGCCGTTTTGCGGGTGTGTCTGTTTGCAGTTGAGGGGGGCCACGCCATATACGTAGAGGTTGATTCTCAACAGAACACTTAATAGAAACGATTGGGTGCAATTGCAAGGCTAGGAAGGAATCGTCATCAGCATTGCGAGGAATTGATAGAAGTGTGATGAGCGCGAGTTCAAGATCAGTGCAATCACAATTCTCAATATCCACTTCAGTCACGGGTGTTGGAAAAGTTGAATGATGGCTACATTCAAACTCACATTGTTCAACAACTTCAACAACTTCAGCAACTTCGTGTTCATGCCCACCGCCAAGGCAGATCGAAACATTGTCTTGAAGACCACCAAATACGGCTTGTACCGCGATGGCTGTTAAGAGCAGATATGTCGTGAATTTTGGAATCATCTCTTCCTTAATATAGGTACTGATTGGTGTAATGTCCAGTAAATCGGCAATATAACGAGTAGGACTTTTGAATCAGAGAATTACAACGCATAAAGAGTCGAAAAACTTGCGTCCAATAATAAATAGAGCATCACCATAAACTGTAGGAACAATCTGTGGCCCACTGATGTACCATGAAGTGACGGGTCATGCTAGAGGCAAACTCGACGCAGAACACAAGGGAAACCAACATGACCGAACAAAAAAATAACCTCGCCAAACTATTCGCCGATTGCTGGAAGGATGCTGATCTTAAAGCACGCTTTATAGCAAATCCCGCCTTTGTCCTTGCTGAATACGGCATGGAAGTACCTGAAGGTGTTCATGTAAATGTGGTTGAGAACTCTGATAACACTGTTCACATTACTCTGCCAGCAGCGCCTGATAACCATGCTGTTCTATCTGATGATGAGTTAGATGATGTAGCAGGGGGTACTTATTTTTTGCCTTCCTTGCCCGCAACGCCAAATCAAGAGAATGCTGTTTGTAAACAAGACCAAACTCCTGCAAGTTGACGCTAGAAAATATAGAAAGTACGCTCTGCACTGTTTCATTTGTACATGCGACTCCAACACGTGTGGATGGGACAAGTGATGGAACAATGAGTTCGAATTCGCTTTTCTTGCGAGCCCCTACCAGCGGACTGTAATCCCAGTAAAGAAAATGGTGTCATCAACTTCGCCAGATAGTCCGAAGTTCACGCCAGCATCCCATGTGAAGTTTTCGTTCACTGCATACGTTGCACCAACACCAAGGATAAACCTGTAATCAATACCTGAGTCTGAACTGAACATATTGATTCCTTCAAGGTACCAGCCCCACTGGTCGTTTAAGTCAAACCCGAGTACGCCTGTTCCGATGAAATCAGTATCGTATTCTTGCGTTGCGGTGTCAAAGTTGAAATCAACTTCAAACATGAGCCCAAGACCAACCCCGCTTGCAAGTTCTGTGCCCCAAGGAAAGATCACACCACCTTCGACCTTGTCGTTCCCTAAACCTTCTGATGCAGTTGGAATTTTTACAAATGGCATGATGCCAAAAGCAGTGTCGCCACCGTCGTTTCCCCAAAAATTTATCTTAAGCCGAATCTGCATGTCGCCGCCACCATCAGTGGTGGTCACACCATCGTCTTGTTTGACATACGGGTCATAGACAAATTGAATGTCAGTGTTATTGAGCAGACCAATTTTAAGATTTGTAAGCGCGATTCCGAATGAATTGGAATCTCCATTTTTGGTGTAATCGGCAAGACTCATTTCGATTTGGACAGCACCAGCGTCGACAGTGATTGGACTTTCTGTAAAATCTGGCCTGTCGGCACTCATGGGTCTCCAGAGTTCTTGAGGAGTAGGATTCGATAGGGAGTACCGCCATTTGTCAGTTGCTTCTTGAGCAATCACGTTCGATTGCAACAGAGAAGTCAACGCAACAGCAAGGGCAAGAATGGATGTAGTTAGATTCATTAGATTTCCTTTCGTGTTGTAGCCATGGCTACGAAGAGGATAATGTAGCCGTGGCTACATAATGCGTCAACACACGACAGGCATGAAATCACTATTTATTTTTTGTTACTGTCTTCATTTTTCGAAGAGTCTCGGGACTGACATGATGTTCAATCCCCTCTGAATCGATTGCAGCTGTGCGTTTGTTCACCCCAATAGAGCGGAGGAAATCATAGACAATTTGGTGTCGTTCTTTACATTTCTTAGCGAGCCGTTTGCCTTTCGGTGTTAACGTTATTGGCATTCTGGGTTCAGTAACGGCAAAGCCATCTCTTTCTAGTCTGCGAACATTTTTTAATGCGGTAACATGGCTTACTCCAAACTCATTGGCAAGATCCGTGACTCTGCAGCAAGAATGAGAAATAATGAGTTTTTCGATGGCTTCAACGTAATCCTCAGCAGTCTCACTCGCATGGTCGTGGCGCGTTCGTTCAAAGGCAGAAAAAGATTGGTGTCGGGTCAACGTAGGGTTTCCTTAGGACCATTGAATTGTAGCGGACTTAAATTGTTAGATAGGGGGGCTCAGATTGAGCAAAAACATGGATTTTAATTAAAAAAGATAAAAATGTATTATTTTGTATCCTTTTCGAGCAGAACATCGTATATTTGAACGATAAAAGGAGTTCCAAGTCTTTTTTCAAATGGAGAAGGAACAAGTAGATGGCTCATACATTGCTGAAAATAGTAAGCATACTCATAATCCAAGTACCACTTATGGCAAATCCCAGTGTGGGCGAGCATGGCAAAGTCCTTACGAAACCTGGGGTGCACAACCCTCATCTAGGTGTGATACAGAGCAAAACAACGAACCATCCTAAAATTACAAAGACATCGCCTCATGGCAAAATTCGTA
>JACNLR010000185.1 GCA_014381385.1 Planctomycetota bacterium
GCTGTAGTTCCTCTTGGAAAAGACGCTCTCGCTTGTCAGTTATGGACTCACGCAATGAATCAATCTGTAGCACAACATGCTACAGCACGCGCAGTAATTGGCTCTCTCTATATACAAGGGAAAGTGGATGATTTTCTTTGGGCGTATAGGCTCCTCAAATCACCCACGAGTCTTGAAAAAGACATGCTTTGGCATCTTGCAGGTGCGTTGACGTCAACTTCGTTGCAACTCCTCATGGAAAATGTGAGAAGACCATACGAAGCAGATGACATTCGTGTGATTGCCGATAGAATCGTTTCGCGCAAGGGCTCCCTTGCCGTTGTCGACCTTATCGATAGTGCGCTTCAAAGTGCAAGCGGCAGAAACGAACGTGAGTTAAAGCGAATGAGGAAAAACTATGACAAGTAATCAAAAACCTGTTGTTCTCATTATTCGTGACGGTTGGGGGCTTAATCCAAATAGTGGCATGCATGAGCACAATGCAATTGAGCAAGCGTACACACCTATTGCCGATGGGTTGTTTGCTCGTTGCCCTACCACAATGATCGGAACGTGCGGTGAGAGTGTTGGACTTCCAGCCGGCGTAATGGGGAACAGTGAGGTTGGACATCAAAATATAGGTGCGGGCAGAATAGTTCCTCAGGAACTCATGCGATTAAACATTGCTGCTGAAAGTGGAGCGTTCAAAACAAACTCTGTTATTGCACGCGCGTTTGCTGTTGGTTCTAATGGGAATGCAACGCATATAGTTGGGCTTGTAAGCAACGGGCGTGTTCACAGCGATATCGCACACTTATACGCGTTACTTGAAGCTGCGCCAGCCGAAGCAACTGTGTATATTCACATCATTACAGATGGACGAGACTGCTCACCAAGTGCGGGCCTTGGTTTTGTGGAATCGTTAGAAGAATACATCCGAGGTAAAAATATAAAAATTGCTACGGTCACTGGAAGATATTGGGCAATGGATCGTGACAATCGCTGGGAACGTATTGCTGTTGCATACGAAGCGATGACAGGTAAAAAAACTTCACACCCACTGCAAAGTGAAACGCCGGATGTTCAAACAAGTTTCCAAGCTTCAAATGCAATTAGTTCCTACTACGCCAACCCTGCGGGCGAGAACCGTCTTGGCGATGAGTTTATCCCGCCAACTCAGATCGTTGACGATAGCGATTGTCCCATTGGCCTTGTGCAAGACGGTGACGCGATTCTTTTTTTCAACTACAGGGGAGACAGGCCTAGGGAATTAAGTAGAGCTTTTGTATTGAGCGACAGCGAGTGGGCAAACGTGCCAAGGGGTTCATTTGACAGAGAGGACAAATATAACGATTTGTATTTTGCAACTATGACACGGTACGAAACGGGTTTACCTGTTTCAGCAATTGCTTTTGACAAACCTGAACCAATGAAAAATATTCTCGGCGAAGTGCTTGCAAGCAACGGGATGCAACAATTTCGGTGTGCTGAAACAGAAAAGTTCCCACACGTAACTTTTTTCTTTAATGACTATAAAGAAGAACCGTTTCAAGGTGAGGAACGCTTGCTTGTTCCAAGTCCCACTGACGTGGAAACGTACGACCAAAAGCCGCAAATGTCCGCAGAAGCAGTTTGCCAAGGCGTCATCGAGAAACTAGTTTCTGACACGTGCCCCCAAGTGATTATCGTGAACTTTGCAAATGCTGACATGGTTGGACATACTGGTAACTTAGAGTCAATCATCAAAGCAGTAGAGGTTGTCGATGTTTGTTGTGGAAGGATTATTGACGTGACACTTGCAGCGGGTGGAACCCTTCTCATCACTGCAGATCACGGCAACGCAGAGCGGACTTGGAATTACAAAACGAATTCGCCAGACACTGCACATACAACATACGACGTGCCATTACACCTCGTTGGAATGGAAGGCACATTGCGTGATAGTGGAATACTCGCAGATATCGCACCCACCATTTTGGAGTTGCTGCACATTCCAAAACCTTCGAAAATGACTGGCAATTCGTTAATTTGTTAGTTTTTGATTTCCCTGCAAACTCGCATCGATAACAGTTCAAGACCACGGCGACCGTCGAGCATCCCACTTCTTGTTCGGGCATCAACCGCGACAGCTTCTGTATACAAGTTTGCAAGTTGCGAAGGCGTCCGTTGCTTTGCAAGTGTTAAAATTCGGTTACCTCCATCTCCGAACAGTTTCAACGACGAGCGGATTTCGGATGGCGAAGATCCGCCCTGAAGCATCGATGCCGCTGCACTGAGCCGTTTCGTTAAATCGACAACAGACCACATTAGTAATTCGCGCGGCTGTCGAGATATATCCAAAAGTTCGCCAAGTTTTTCCATCGCTGCGCCGCTATTACCAGATAAAAGTATTGACTGGATTTCCCACGCTTGTTCTTCTCTGCTAAGCCCAACCATTTCAACGACGTCTGCTTTTGTAATTTCAGTCGTAGGGGCTACTTTTGCGGATAGTTTTCCAAGTTCAGCATCAAGGCGGGTAAGCGAAACACCTATTCGTTGTACTAAATGTTGTGCTGCTTGGGGATCGAGCGTGCAGCCATGTTCCTTACCGCAACGGCCGATACACCAGCGGACAGTATCGTGTTCGCTTAAATTCTGG
Source organism: Planctomycetota bacterium (assembly GCA_014381385.1). GTDB lineage: Bacteria > Planctomycetota > Phycisphaerae > Phycisphaerales > SM1A02. The sequence continues at coordinate 2,618 of JACNLR010000185.1, forward strand.
AGTTTAAAAACGATACCGTTTTTTGCTACTTCTTTGTCTAGTTTTCCAGGTCGCCACGTGGTCGCACGAAGTAAAAGTGTCGCAGATTCCACGGGTGCTTTGGCATATCGCTCCATCGCTTGTCTATTTGATTTCTTCCCTGAATCCTTCGCAACAAGGAAAGCGTCTGCATTGTCGACAACAACGAGTTTGTGGCGCATCAGTAAATCAAACGTACGAACTTCGTCAAGTACTGTCGCTAAGTCGACCGATGCGCCATCGAAGAATACTCGATCAACCTCGCCAAATTGCATAGCAAGAATATCTTCAAAATCGCTTGTGTACCGCGACATCAAAAAGGGTTCTTTTCCATGAATAATCACCATTCGCATTGTCGGCTTAAATGTTGGCTGCTTTGCCATGTGTACATCTTACGTTCAGAATAATCGCGGCGCCAAGGGCATGGGACGGGTTCTAGAGGAGTCTGACCCCAAAAAGGAGTCTGACCCCAGAGGAGTCTGACCCCAAAGGAGTCTGACCCCAGAGGAGTCTGACCCCAAAAAGGAG
>JACNLR010000020.1 GCA_014381385.1 Planctomycetota bacterium
TTGTTTCCCATTCTTGCGAGAGTAGTGTGACAATATCCAAATCTCCATCGTTGTCGATGTCGACGATGGGAGCATGAATCGCACCACTTCGGTTGATGAGTTGGTGGGGCGTAAATTTCCATTCACCAGTATTTTCAAACCACTGCACTTGCCCTTCTGTGTAACCGAACTGTGCGACTGACAAATCCAAATCGCCATCACCGTCCAAATCCCCCGCTTGCACGTCGGTTACACGCTCAATATTTTCTGCAATGACGCGAGGTGTGAAGTTTTCTTGCCCATCGTTTTCAAGAATGATGACTTTCCCAATATGTGCAGTTGAAGGCAAAATGACACCCATCACTGCAAGCAAGATATCCATGTCACCATCAAAATCAATATCCACTGCTTCTGCATGCACCGCTCCAGAAACATCAGCGAGAATCGTTTTTTCAATACCGTTCTGTATCCATGAAATTTGATGTCCGGATACGTCGCAAACGAGGACATCGGGAACTCCGTTTTGGTCGAGATCGGCGATAGAAACATGGGCAATCGTTGGACGGTCTGCGGATGCGGGTACATTTCCAAGGGGTCTAAGTGGAGTAAGGGTCGGGAGAATTTCAGTTGGCTTGGGAACGGGGATTGTCGAGTCGCTACAGTTGGCGAGTACCGCTACAGAAATGAGCAATAATATTTTGCCAAACATGATGCCTTATCGTACTAAAAAGACGGTTTACATGGCACCAAAACCGAAAAACAGGACCTTTTTCTACGGTTGGCAACATATTGGAGTACAATCATGTTGTCTACGCAACCTAGTGCGTAGATCTGAGCTTTTTTCTAGGAGTTTGTCACCCTGTGGGGTGAAATGTAAAGGTTAGGTTAGAGTTATGAAATTGTATATTGGTAATTTAAGTTGGGGAACAACAACAGAAGATTTGAAATCGCACTTCGAACAATTCGGTGCTGTTTCAGATGCTATCGTTATCACAGATCGCCAAAGCGGTCGCTCACGAGGTTTTGGCTTCGTAACTATGGATAGTGACGAAGAAGCAAACAAAGCATTAGAAGAATGTAACGATGTTGAACTTGATGGCCGTGCTATTAAGTGCAGCGAAGCAACACCTCGCAAAACAGTATAACCCTCAAGGGAATACATAAAAAGCCCTGGCAATTCGTCAGGGCTTTTTTTAATGAAAATAATTTTCCTGTTATCACTCTATTTTTCGCATGCAATATGTGAAAATGTACTTGCTTAATACAGGACAACTTGGGACGATATGTCTAGAAATTCATGTCATCCATTCGCGGAGAAATTACACATTTCTTAGACGACGCTTCCACCGGCGACAGCGTTGCTATCGCTCGTTTATGGCAAAAAGTAAACGAAGACGTCCACGACATGGCAGAAAATATTTGCAAGCGAGAATTTGCTGGCAATACGATCCAGCCAACGCTACTTGTAAACGAATGTTATATGCGACTGTATGGAAAAGAAGGCGTGCTTCTCACTTGGGAAAACCGCGCTCATTTCTTTGGAAGTGTAGCTCGGTCAATGGGGCAAATTTTGATCGATTATGCTCGCAAGCGAAACGCACAATTTCGGGGTGGAGACAAAACGAAAATTTCGATCGACTTAGTTCCCGGCGAACTTGCATCCCCAGAAACAGAAGTAGATCAGATGATAGAACCATTGCTTGCAGCGCTCGAAAAGTTACAACAAGTCAACGACCGAGCGGCAGATGTCGTTCGGTTTCGATACCTGCTTGGACTGACGCAAACAACTGTTGCGGATCTCTTGAATATCACCGACCGAACAGCTCGGACAGATTGGATTTGGGCGAGGGCGTGGCTTCGCCGCGAACTGTCAAATGACACTTAACCACAACACAATCCGTGAACTTCTTGCCCAGCTGATTGAATTGCCCCCGAAAGAAAAAGAAACTCGGTTAGAAGAAATTCAAAACGAGTCGCCAGAACTTTTCGACGAATTACAATCACTTCTCCCTTTCACCGAAGGCGATCGAGACGATCTTGACAACGACCCATTCATTGGAGAGTGCGTTGGTCACTTTACCATCAAAGCGCGCATTGGAAGTGGCGGCATGGGTCGCGTGTATCTTGCAAGACAGGAAAATCCTGATCGAGATGTTGCATTAAAAGTGCTACGCAGGGGTTTACTTTCACGAAGTGCGAGTAAACGTTTTGAAATTGAATGCCGTTTACTTGGCAGATTACATCATGGCGGAATTGCGCAAGTGTATGAAGCGGGAACACACATCATGCAAGGTGATCGTATTCCGTGGATTGCAATGGAATACATTGAAGAAGCATCGCCGCTCACTGCGTTTGTACAGGATAATAATTTAGACATAAATGCAAAACTTGAATTGTTCAAACAAGTATGCGGCGCTGTTGCTGAAGCGCACAGGCACGGCATCATTCACCGCGACTTAAAACCAGCGAACATCTTAGTTGATTCGCAAGGCAACCCCAAAATTATCGACTTTGGCGTTGCAAAAGCGATTGACCCGTTGGGCATGCCAACTGCGCTTATTACACAATCAACTGATTTAGTGGGAACTATGCAGTACATGTCACCTGAGCAAGCAGGCGGAGAGAGTGTTGACATTACAAGTGACATCTATTCCCTTGGAGTTATTTTGTACGAAATGCTTGCTGGACAGCGTCCTTACGATTTGCAATCAACGACCATTACTGGAGCGATTGAAACGCTAAAGAAGAGCGAGCCAGTCCCGCTTCGAGCGATTGACAAAACAATTCATCGCGATGTAGAAACCGTTGTCGCTCGTGCCATGATGCACGACCACCGAAGTAGATACCTATCTGCAAATGAACTTTGTGATGATATTGTACATGTGCTTGATGGCGAACCTATCAGCGCACGCAAGGAATCTGCACTAGCAAGATTTCTTAGACGAAAACGCAGAACCGCAGCAGCAATCGTCTTTGCCCTACCGATTCTTGCAATTGCAACGAGCACCTCTGTGTACTTTGCAATACAGGCGGAGTACGAATTGCGCCACAAAACGAAACTCATCGAGTTTGCAAAAGACGCGCTTGCAACTCGCAGTGAAATCATTGTGACGAATCCTGAGTATTGGAAGACGCATACTGAGACTATTGTCGACCATGCGAGAGCGACTGCTG
>JACNLR010000019.1 GCA_014381385.1 Planctomycetota bacterium
AAAGACATCGAAGTACTTGTCATGGAACCTGGCGACAAAGTAGATTTGGCTGAAGAGTGAGTAAAGTAGACACACTTCTTCGAGGTGGACGAATCATCAATGTGCAATCTCGTTCAATTGAACAGATTGATGTTGGCATTTCAGATGGTCGAATCGTTTTGGATGCATGTGATGCTGAATCCATTGTTGAATTTGATGGAGCATTTATCGCGCCTAGTTTTATTGACGCGCATATGCATGTCGAATCAACAATGTTGCCACCTTCATCATTTGCCAAACTCTCACTCCCACACGGCACAACCGCGGCTATCTTTGATCCACATGAAATTGCAAATGTCCTTGGCATCGCCGGTATCAAACTCATCATGGAAGACGCGAAACAAATCCCATTTGATGCGTTCTTTGCAGCGAGTTCATGTGTACCAGCCTCACCACTAGAAACGAGTGGTTCAACATTACTCGCCGATGATTTAGAACCGCTCTTTGAAGATGAGCGAGTCATCGCCCTCGCAGAAATGATGAACTTCCCTGGAGTCATTCACGATGACCCCGAAGTCCACAAAAAGATACAAATGGGATTACGACACGGAAAAGTTGACGGACATTGCCCTAGGCTAAGAGGTAAGGACCTACTGAAATATATATCTGCTGGGATATCGAGTGATCATGAAAGCTCAACTGCCGAGGAAGCGCTTGAAAAACTCGAAGCAGGAATGCAGATATATATTCGAGAGGGTAGCGCAGCAAAAAATTTAGAAGCCTTGTTTCCAATCATTACTCCAGAAAATGCACACAACATCTGTTTCTGCACAGATGACCGCCACCCTGCAGATTTACAAAATGAAGGGCACATCGACCACATCGTTCGAAAAGCCATTTCACTGGGGCTTGACCCAATTCTCGCTATATGTATAGCCACCAAACACGTCGCTGACCATTATGAGATAAACCATGTGGGTTCTATTGAAGATGGAAAGTTCGCGAACCTCATTGTGTTCGATGAATTAGATGCACCGAATCCAAAACAAACATGGCACCATGGAAATCTCGTCGCAGAAAATGGTCGTGTTACGGTTGATATCCCAAGCACTACGGACTGGAGCATTTCGAAAAACAGTGTACATCTACCCACAACGATCACTCAGGATTCATTTGCCGTGGATATTCGCTCCCAACCCATCCGCGTGATTGGGATTATTCCAGATCAGCTCTTTACCGAAGAACTTCATCTCAATAGTACGGATGATGACGTTCTGAAAATGGCAGTCATCGAACGCCATCACAACACTGGGAACATTGGGCTTGGGTTTGTAAAAGGATTCCAGTTTAAAGGCGGCGCAATCGCCTCTACGGTTGGCCACGATGCACATAACATTGCCGTAGTCGGAGATAACGACGCTGATATGTTTCTTGCAGCCCAGACATTGCAAAAGTCGGGTGGAGGTCAATGCGTCATTTCAAACGAAAACGTATTAGCAGTACTCCCACTTCCAATCGCTGGGCTTATGTCAGATGCACCTCCAGAAGTTGTCATCGCCCAGCAAATGGAGTTACTTCAAGCCGTTTCTTCACTTGGTTGTCCACTCGACGATCCATTTATGCCACTTAGTTTTCTACCCCTCTCTGTTATTCCGAAACTAAAACTGAGTGATCTAGGGCTCATCGATGTTGACCAATTTGCTATCGTGCCGATTGAAATATGCCCCACCTAAAACATTCCATCACCAATGAAGTACAAGCTGCAAAACGTGTCGCGCAACATGCGCGTAGAGGTATCTTTCCGTGGCTTTATTGGGGCATTGCTGCCTCCTTCTATCTGTATGAATTCTTTGCAAGAGTAGCACCAAGTACATTTGAAGGACAAATTCAAAAGAATTTTTCTTTAGACGCTTCAGAACTCGGTTTCGTTATGGGCTTGTATTACCTCGCGTACGCCCCTATGCAACTTGTCGTTGGAATTGCACTCGATAGGTTTGGCTCAAGGCGACTCTTGAGTAGTGCTGCAATCATTGCTGGTTTGGGTTGCCTTGTGTTTGCCCTTGCAGACAATGTCTCCACCCTTGCTCTTGGAAGGATCATGCTTGGGATTGGATCTTCCTTCGCGTACGTCGGTGCTGTCTATGTTGCAACTGTATGGTTTCCAAGAAAACGACTCGCACTCATCATGGGAATGACTGCCGCCCTTGGAACAATTGGTGCTGCACTTGGTGAAGCGCCGTTGAGAGAAGCTGTTCAAAAATATGGTTCGGCTGAAGCGATGTATACCGCCGCGTTGGCTGGACTCGCAATTTCAATTCTCATTTTTGTCATTGTGCCAAGGCGGCCACGCTGGTTTTTAAAGTTAGCAAAACTTGACAATCCAGAATCAACTGACAATATGTTTAAAGGTCTTCGAGAAGTAGTTGTAAACAGACAAACATGGCTTGTCGCAATCATCAGTCTTTTGTTATACGTACCGATCTCAACCTTCGGAGCACTCTGGGGCATTTCATACGTCAGCACTGCCGCAGATGTGCCAAAAGAAAGTGCTGCATGGGCAATGACGATGTTGTTCTTAGGTTTCGCAGCGGGTGGCCCAATTCTCGGTTTACTTTCGGATAGATTGAACTTGCGACGATTTCCCATTTTGCTTGGCGGAGCTTTATCTGCATTCTCAATGGGAATGCTCTTGCTCGCACCGTCTCTTCCATTTAGCGTTACCGTCATCCTTTTGATTTCAACAGGATTCTTTGCAGGAGCACAAGCCATTACGTTCGCTGTTGCAGTCGAACAACACGGAACGTTCTGCAGAGCTACAGCAGTTGCGTTTGTTAACTTCTTCGTCATGCTCGGAGGTTTTTTGCTTCAGCCCGCATTTGGCGCAGTCCTCGACAGCACATCGTCTACTTCAACATACACCGTAGCAGATTATCAAAACGCTTTTGTGCTTTTACCAATTTCTATTCTCATTGGAACGATTTTGAGTTTTTGGCTGAAAGAAACGAGTGAAAAATGAATATCTCTCTTGTGAGTTGTGAAGAACTGCCGGGATGGGAAGTTGATGACACACCCCTCATCGATGCTCTCATTGCAAGAGGCGTCACCGTACACCGACCCGCTTGGACTGCTGAGATTGATTGGAATCAATTCGACATGTCCGTCATTCGAACGACA
>JACNLR010000018.1 GCA_014381385.1 Planctomycetota bacterium
TTCGTAGTGAAGAAGCTCAATTAACTGCAGTGGAAAAAGAGGTCCTTCGATACCGATTTGGTTTGTTTGCTGGGCAAAATCCACCAAAATTGACACTTGAAAAAGCCGGTCGAGTCCTTGGTATTTCCAAAGAACGTGTACGACAGGTTCAATTGAGGGCACTTCGAAAAATTCGTGAAGTAATCGAAAATCGCCTTCCACTCGACTTGATGGTCGGGTAAGAGAAGGTGTTGTGTACCTTCTCTTTTGGGTCTGGTACACATTTAGAAGTATTTTGTGCTTCTAAATGTGTGCCAGACCCTTTTCAAATGTGTGCCAGACCCCATTGAAGCCGATAAAGTACAACGGTGCCGACAAGTAATCCTACAGATATACCACTACCAGTATTGAAAAAGCGTAAGCACTCAAAATTACGCTGGACTGTGTTGATTGCGGTGCAAGTACTCATCATTGCTCACGTTGCGATTTGGTTTATCGGAAAACAATATGGGTGGTTCGGTGGAAAAACACTTACTCCAATCGAACCATCAGAGGGAATGGAGTTTGTCAAAAATGGAATTGTGAATGCTGGAGCAATTTTCTTTGCACTTGCATTGTTATCGACGCTTATTTTTGGGCGGTGGTTTTGTGGATGGGGCTGTCACATCGTATTACTTCAAGATTGGTGTTACTGGCTTTTGCGAAAAATGAAAATACGCCCCAAGCCCTATAGAGCCCGTTTGTTAATGTGGTTCCCGTTTGGTCTTGCTGTTTATATGTTTATTTGGCCACTTGTATACCGTTTTGTCATAGTAAAACTTCCATGGCCCGGAATAACAACACATTTATTGACAGAAGATTATTGGAGTTCGTTTGCATCGCCAATAGTTGCAATCCCTTTTTTGCTCATCTGTGGTTTTGCAACAGTGTATGTTCTTGGAGCTAAAGGTTTTTGCACGTATGGTTGTCCCTATGGAGGGTTTTTTAAGCCACTTGATGCGGTCTCACCCATGCATGTTCGGGTAAACGACAATTGTGAACAATGTGGAAAATGCACAGCAGCATGTACTTCGAATGTTCGAGTCCATGAAGAGGTCAAACTTTACAAGATGGTCATTGACAGCGGTTGCATGAAAATAATGGATTGTATAGATGCCTGTCCAAATGACGCACTTCGTGTTGGTTATGGAAAAGTTGCGACAGGCCAACGAACAAAGAAGCGTACATACGATTTGTCTCTGTTAGAAGAACTTGTTGTTGCAAGTTTATTTTTATTTAGTTTCTTCGCCTTTCGTAGTTTATATGCAATGATTCCTATGCTCATGGCAGTGGGGATAGGCCTTGTTGTCACTTGGATTGTTTGGAAGGCATGGAGAGTACTTCAAGAACAAAATGTGAGTTTTCATACTCGTCAATTGAAGTTTCACGGTTCGTTAAAGGGAGCAGGCGTAGTATTTTTGCTTGTTGCTGTGTTTCTTCTTGCACTTACAATTCACAGCGCAGCCATCCAATCTTTCAAACTATTAGGTGACTACGCAAGCGACAATAACAATCAACAATCTGCGTTGAAGTATTACAAATTGGCAAGCCCATTTGAAGATGGCGGATATGCACTTGTAAGCAATCCAAATATAGATAAAGCAGTTGCTCTTTATTACGATTCCGAAATGGAACACCAAAAAGCCGAGCAATTGTTTAGGCGTATTGATAAAAGAGTCGGTTTCGATGAAGAATCGACGACACTTCTTGGAAGAAACCTGCAATTCCACAAACAATTTCAGCAAATTGATGACCTTTATTCTCATCGGCTCGCCAACAATCCGCATTGGCTATTTGTGTGGGAAGAGTATGTTGGATGGTTGCGAAGAGATGGTTTGTATGATCGCGCAATCCAAAAGTCTACAATTGCGGTTGCGGAAAATCCAAATGCAAAACGATTGAGAATTCAACTTTCATTACTTGAACTTGAGTTCGGTACCCCAGAAGTAGCAGTCAATATTGCACAGGCACTCGTTGAAGAAAGTAAACAAGATCCTGCGATGTGGATGCTCTTAGCAAGAGCACTCGACAGTAGTGGAAGAAGAGAGAAGGCTCAACAGGCAGTTGAAATGGCAAACCAGATTCAATACCGCCGCTTACAAAACGAGAAATCAAACGGAAGATGAATTCAGTGTCTCTTGGAAAAGAGAAAACAATTCTTTTGAATCTTCAGTCGAGTAGGCTGCCTCTCGAAACGAGCGGTCAATCATAAGACGGCTTATTCGTCCGAGGGCTTGTATGTGATCAGAAGTATTATTAGTCGGTGAAACCAATAGAATAATTAACTCAACAGGCCGTTTATCTGGACTTGCAAAGTCAATTGGTGTTGCTGGTCGACCCATCGCCATTACCATTTTTTCTAGTTTATCACAACGGCCATGCGGTATTGCGAGTCCTTCTCCGATACCGGTTGTCCGTTGAAGTTCTCGTTCCCAGACAACTTGTTTGATTGTTTCTGGATTTGAAACGCAGTCTTTAACAGCAAGTAAATCGACAAGTTCTTCGATGACGCCCTTTCGGTCGGTTGAATGAAGGGGGACTTGCATTGTTTTTTCTTGAACTATATCTGAGAGATTCATGAAGAAGTTTCTAATTTGGTGTTGCTGTTATTACACAAAGAGTCAAGCGGGGGATTGTATCAACAGAACGGAGCAATTGCCAGAACTATGGCGCTTGAAGGAGCGTTGCATAGCCCCCATCATGCCACTCTGTTGGGTTAGAGTTTGGTTGCCCTGAAGGGAGGGCTTGGACTTGCCCACATTCAGTGAGTTTTTGTTTCTTTTTGAGCCAATTCATTTGAGATTCATTTTCACTAGATTCGATGCTACAAGTTGCGTAGAGAAGGTGTCCTCTTGGTTGGAGGACTTCGCTTGCTTCAGTGAGAATTGATTGTTGGAGTTCAATCACAGAGTCTATGCTCGCCTTGTTATATCTGTATTTCGCTTCAGGTCTTCGAGCAAATACACCACTATTTGAGCAAGGAACATCAGCCAAGATTAGATCAAATGGCTCGGTTGGCCCATCAGAATCAGGCAAGAAAATGTGAACGTTATATTCTTCAGCCATTTCCTCGAGCGATGCTCTTCTTGAGGCGTTGGGCTCGGTTGCACCCATGTAGGCA
>JACNLR010000017.1 GCA_014381385.1 Planctomycetota bacterium
ATTCTGGTGGTAACGTTGTGTATCACACAGGCGCGGTTGATGAAGAAACAGGTGAAATTACTGATTCGCAAGTTATCTTTAAAGCTGATGGATTTGACCGCGATGGAGAACTAATTGACAGACATAACTTATGGGATTTAGTTGGAGCAAGTTATAAACGCTCTATGTATCCGGGCGTGACAGATACATTTGAAGAAACGTTGCAATGCCCATCGATGGCACGTGGGCGAGTTACTGATAACGCAAGAGAATCCCAGCCAGGAAGTCGCTCAGACGACTATGCGTTTGATACGAACTTGGCTGGAGAACTTACGGTTCGTGCAAATCTTTGGTACCGCAAGGCGAACCCAGCATTTTTGAACAAGGTGTATGGAACCGAAGAAGGTGTGCGTTCACCAATATTTAAAGTATCTGAAGCAACAGCAATCATCAACGTGGTGGGTGAATGAGCAAAAAGCGTTTTAACAAACGTCACAAACTGATGGTGCGTTGGAGCGTAGTGACAATCGTCATTGCAGTTTCAACCGCGGGGTTGTTTGTTTGGAAAAATTCACGCGTTGATCCAATGGCGCGTAACGAAGATGGGTCGGTTAGTGGGCTCACAAGTGTGCTCGAGCGAACGATTGATCAAGAAATGGTGACGATTGCATTTGAAGATGCGACCGAACCGGCAGGCATTTTCTTCTCTCATTTTGGGGCAACGAGAAACTCACTTCTTCCTGAAGATATGGGAAGCGGATTAGCTTGGGGAGATTACGACAACGATGGTGATGATGATTTGTTTGTAGTGAACTTTGCTGGTGATGTTCTTGCTGGCAAACTTTCGAGCAAGTGCGCGCTTTACCAAAACATGGGGGATGGAACTTTTCAAGATGTAAGTGAGGAAACTCAAACCGATGTTGTGTTGTATGGCATGGCACCAACATGGGCGGACTTTGACGACGATGGCGATTTGGACTTATACATCACTGTATACGGCAAGAATGTGTTGCTTCGTAATGACAATGGTACCTTTGAAGACGTATCACAAAGAGCAGGCGTAGACGATGACAAGTTTGGCGCAGGGGCATCGTGGGCAGATTACGATGGGGATGGTGACCTTGATTTGTATGTGACGAACTATGTTGATTTTACGTTTAGTGAAAATGATATTAAAGAGGCACAAAGACAATACGGAGCAGAAGTGCCTTTTACATTGAATCCATCTTCGTATCCATCGCAAGCAAACGTGCTTTATCGAAATAACGGCGATGGAACATTTACTGACGTTGCAAAAGAATCAGGCGTGGATGACAAAGAAGGGCGTTCACTAGGAGCGACTTGGTTTGATTTTGAAGGGGATGGCGATTTAGATTTATACGTTGCTAATGATGTATCAAAAAATGGCGTCTATCAAAACAACGGTGATGGTACGTTTACAGACATTGGTGCGATTTCTTTAGCTGCGGACTACCGCGGAGCGATGGGTCTTGCTGTTGGTGATGTGGATACAGATGGCGACGATGATTTGTTAGTAACACACTGGGTCGCGCAAGAAAACGCACTGTATGAAAACATGCTTGGCGAGTGGGGCGATAGCACTAGGGTTTCATTCATGGATACTGCCGAAGAGCATGGGCTCGGACAAATATCTTTGCACATGGTGGGTTGGGCAACGGGGCTCGTTGACCTGGACAACGACGGGTTGCTTGATTTGTGGGTGGTGAATGGGCATACCCTTGAAGACGAAAAAAACCAAACGCAGTTACAACCACAAGAAATGCAATTGTTTAGGCAGTTGGCTGGTAAAGGTTTTTACGAGATTGGAAAAGAGGCATGTGCGAGTTTGTCCGAAGCATTTGTTGGGCGCGGTGGGGCGCATGCAGACTTTGATAACGATGGCGATATGGATATTGCGGTGCTTAAGTATGGCGAAGGTGTTTTGTTGCTTGAAAACCAATCTGATAATGCAGGGAACTGGTTACGCGTGCACCTTGAGCAACCGCCACCAAACGTGTTTGCAATTGGAGCAACGGTTTCGGTACGCATTGGAGAGTTGACTCGAACAAAACAAGTTGGTGTCGATGGTAGTTATCTTTCACAACACCAAACGGATGTGCAGTTTGGGCTAGGCGATGCCAATAGTATTGATGAGTTGATTGTACATTGGCCCGATGGATTAACGACCACACAATCGGGTGTTGCAACTAATCAATTACTTCATTTGCAACGTTAACAACATTCGGAATCCGAGCAACAACAATTATCACCTTGCTCAGTGATCGGTCCCTTATACGTATTACCTTTCGCGTCTACCTTGCATGCAAGAACGGTCATGGATCGGAACTCAATTCCTTTCCCAGCCGTCATCTCTACGGAGTATGTCATCGATAGGAGATTAGGGAGACTTAAACAATGAAATAGAGGAGATTCAAGCAAAGCCCGCTAGTACACCGTGCTAGGGGGGGTACTCCCTATCACTAGAGGACTATGTCACCCAACCGCGGGTTAAGCGTGTAATTTCATTCACGGGTTTTAACACTAGCCCACGCCAATAAATAAAACAACCCCACTGCGATGGGCAGAGGGGTTGCGGGATTAATCTTCTATGAAGATATTTGGAGCAACTTCACGCTTATTGCTTTTGGAATGAAAAGGGTGGTTAGGCGGGAACGTTGGTTGATTGGGTTGATTGCCTAATTTTTTGTTATCAAATATATCTTCTTCCCCACCAGCCCATAAAGTGCCTGTCTCTTTATCAATACCAATTATTAAATTTCCAGTTTCTGCTCTATTAGTAAATGATGATTCACAATGACATTGTCTAGACGCATCGCCACATTCGCGACAATAAGAAACTGCAAAACGCGCAAGAGGTATTTTTGAATACCTCTTTGTTGAGCATCCGAAAAGAGAAATGAGCAAAGCAAATGATGATATGTAAACAAAAACCCTTTTTAGTGTTCGGACTTGAGTTTCTAAACCATTAATTCGTTCTTCGTTTTGCATTGTGATGCTCCTTCACTGCACATTATGCATCAAATTGAAACACCACACAATGTATACAAACAGGTGCAGGAAGCC
>JACNLR010000135.1 GCA_014381385.1 Planctomycetota bacterium
AGGTAAGGTTATAATTGGTGCGGGTGTAAGCAATGCTCTGATTAAAAAGGGGCTCAAGGCAGGCGAGTGGGTTCGTGAAGCGGCAAGAAGGTGCGGCGGGAGCGGCGGTGGCAGACCAGACACCGCACAAGCGGGTGGCAAAGAACCAGAAAAAGTTCCAGCCTCAATGGATTGGGCAAGCGAATACGCAAGTGAGGTAACGCGATGACTGAACATAAAAATGACAGTGAAAAACAGGTTGAAAAGCAAATTGAAAAGCAAGAAGGCGTACCACACCTCGTAACGCCCCTGCACCCAATTGCTAATCAGGTGGGAGAGCACATATTACATGCTCTTGAAGTAGAGGAAACCGTTGCGGTTTTAACAACTGTCACTGGTTCAAAGAATGGGCAACAAGTTGTTTCGATTCCGCTCACGGGTGATCATTTGCAAAAGGTGCATGGTCTCATCGCAGAAATACACGAGAGCAATGAGCCAGAGCGTATACCATGTGTAGGCTTTCACTGTTACGTTGACTCTGAAAAACCAGAGGAAGAAAAATGAAACCAAAATTGTTTGACATATCATTAGCACAATGGTCTTTGCACCGTGCACTTCAAGGTGGTTACGTACAATCGGTCGATTTCCCACGTATAACAAAGGAACAGTTTGGCATCGATGCTGTGGAATACGTCAACAGTTTTTTCCCAGAAAGAAAACCCGAACCCAATTTCCTGAATGAACTAAAAACGCGGTGTAACGATTATGGGGTTTCAAGTTTACTCATCATGTGCGATGGCGAGGGACACCTTGGTGACCCCGACAGCGGCGCGAGAACAAGAGCAATCGAAAACCATTACAAATGGATTGACGCAGCTGTTGAACTTGGCTGTCATTCCATCCGTGTGAATGCGCAATCAAGTGGTACATATGAAGAACAACAAAAACTTGCATCAGACGGGTTGCGCCGGTTAACCGAATTTGGTGATACTAGAAAAATAAATGTCATCGTTGAAAACCATGGCGGATTAAGTTCAAACGGTGCATGGCTGGCTGGTGTAATGAATTTGGTTGACCTACCCCGTTGTGGAACACTGCCTGATTTTGGAAATTTTATTCTAGATTGGAGCACGCGTGAAATGTACGATAGGTACCTCGGTGTCGCCGAACTTATGCCCTTTGCAAAGGCGGTTAGCGCAAAGTCGCACGATTTCGATACGGAAGGAAACGAACTCCATACCGATTACGTAAAGATGATTGGCATTGTCCTCGACGCTGGCTACCGCGGTTGGATTGGTATCGAGTACGAGGGTGGAAAGATTGGCGAGTTCGAAGGCATCATTCGCACGAAGGATTTACTTGAAAAAGTACGTGCAAGTAAAGAGGTAACAGCATGAGGGCTGCAATCATTACAGGCGAAGGATCCCCAGTTGCAAGCAACGTAAAGATTTCAACCGATTGGCCTGATCTAAAACCAAAATCGCACGAAGTCGTCGTTAAAACAGAGGCTTCTGCGCTGAACCATCTTGATCTATGGGTTGGTATTGGTATGCCGGGTCTACATCTTGATTTTCCTAGGGTGAGTGGTTCTGATGGCTGCGGGATAATTACGGAAGTAGGTAACATCGTTGACGAGTCGTGGGTTGGAAAACGCGTACTCCTCAATGCTGCTGTTCGACAACAAGAACCGGTCCTTCCAAACGCATCGCCTTGTCCAGATGACATTCGCATGATTGGCGAGCATGACAACGGTTCAAACGCAGAGTATTTTGTAGCGCCAGTCACGAACGTTATAGAAGTTGGTGACGTCGACCCCGTGAAAGCGGCTGGTTTTGGGCTTGCACATCTTACTGCGTGGCGGATGCTCGTCACTCGCGCGCAATTGCGAGCAGGACAACATGTGTTAATCACTGGCATCGGCGGTGGCGCTGCGCTTGCCGCGTTTAACATTTGCAAACATTTTGGATGTCACACGATTGTGACATCACGACATCAATGGAAACTCGACAAAGCGCGCGAGTTAGGCGCTAGCGAAACAGTGCTCGATGTCGGAGAAGATTGGTCACGTGCAGTTCGAAAGTTCGCCGGAAAACGAGGCGTAGATGTTTGTGTTGACTCGGTTGGGGGTCCATTGCATCTACCATGTATTAAATCACTGGCTCGCGGCGGCAAACTTGTGACGTGTGGTTGTACTGCGGGCGCTGCGCCAAAAACCGACCTCGCTCGTATTTTTTGGAACCAACTCTCGGTGCTCGGTTCAACGATGGGCGATATGGGCGAGTTCCGCGAGGTGATTTCGTTCTTTAAAAATGGAATGGAACCCGTGATTGATTCTGTACACGATGCAAACGATGCCTCAGCTGCTTTTGCTCGTCTTGAATCTGGTGACCAGTTTGGAAAAATCGTCCTCCGCTGGACATAGCAATCCCTTCTTGAGAAAGAAACAGCCCGCGGGATTGTTTATTTAAACAAAAAAACAACTGCCCTCGTCTCCGACGAGGGCAGTTGCGGCTGGATAATCATTAACTGTCTAAAAGACAGGGGTTTTGCCAATCACCAATCCATCCTTGGAGTGGGAGGCACTTGCGAAGACTAGCTTCGCATGCAAACAAAACTGTTAAGCAGTTCTGCGATTGAAAAGAGAAAGAACAATAACAAGAGCGATCAGACCGACAAATCCGCCAGCGCTGAATTCTGTAACCATAGCCATTAAGCGGCCAACCATGCCACCCCAAAATCCTGATGCATCACCGAAAATAATTTGAACCAACACGCCTACGGCGATGAAGATTAACATGAGGTCAATAAAGCCCCAAGCCCATGCTTTAATAGTATCTAGTGCGTTTTTCATAATAAGAGATCTCCTTAGTTTCCTTGAACCCAGCCTGTTGTGGCCTTAGCCATCCCTGACAATACGGACCACAACGCGGGTCCTTGGGATTTACCATTTATCGGCTAACAATAGATTTTTACCACAGAGATAGGTCAGATAATGCATTAACCATGCATCCCGTGGTGCGTAAGTCCCTATTTTGCAAGCAGTTAAAATTTTGCAAAAATTGGCAATTTGTATGTGTATTTTGTTTATTTTTGAGGGATTTCAGTACAAAACTGCTTTAAAATTGCATTTTGAACAGCTGTTTCCACTGCGTCCGCATCCTGAGAAGAGTCAATAACGCAGTATAGGTCGGGCATTAGGCGTGCTTGTTCCAAAAATCCCTCTCGGACTCGTCGATGGAACTCCCTGCCCTTTAACTCCATACGATCAAGAAGCGGATTTAGGCGACTTGCGGCTGTTACGTCGTCTACATCCAATATCAAAGTAATATCTGGCCAATGCCCTGAAACTGCAACTTCAGCAACTTGCTGAATCCATTTTGTGGGTAATCCCCCTGCAGCTCCCTGATACGCTAGCGTGGCACTCACAAAACGGTCGGCTACAACTAACTCCCCTCGGCTCAGCGCTGGGACGATTTCTTGCTCGACGAGTTGCGCCCTACTTGCCATATATAGAAGCATCTCGCACTGTATTGTCATCCCTTCATTCACGGGGTCAAGTAATACCTGCCTAATTTGCTCGCCTATTGCAGTTCCGCCGGGTTCGCGAACTTCCTTTACAACAAGCCCTTGCTCCCTACACCATTGCATAAAACGCTTCATTTGCGTAGATTTACCCGAGCCGTCTGGTCCATCAAACACTACAAACTTACCCGCAAGTGCTGAAGCAATTTCATTCATGTGTTGCACTATCGTGTACTACGACGTTCTTTGCAAGGGGGAGTTTGCTCAATTCAGATAATCCAAATCCCAACATGCGCACCAAGCCACAAAAGCGCGACCCCGATGGTGCAACCGAGCGTAAACACTATTGAATCTCGGATTGTGCTTGCAAAAAACACGGTTACTGCAGCAACACAAACAACAGACTGAGCCAATGAGATGAGTAGTAACCTTGAAATGTTATGGTCCAACTGCAACACTCGCACCGCTTCAATAAGTACGACAATGGCTAAACACCGAAGTGCTGCTAGCAGCACCTTTCCAAGTGGAACTTGTAATCGCCAACAATGAATACGTACTGCGCCAAGGAGTAGCAAAGAGAAAACCACAAGGCGAACAAGTTCGCGCCAAAACTCATAGAGTCCATCTGAAAATGTGATTTTTGGGGCATCGCCATACAGGCCTGAAGAGCCAGTAAATATTCCATAAAGGACAACGCCAAATCCCGCAGTAGCCAAGACTGCTGGAAGTAAATGCCCACCTTGATTTGAATTGGAAAAAGGTTTTTTTGATTGCCGTTGAATGTCAGGTGATTTTTCCATGCGTAATTCTTAAAATATTTATTCTAACTATCTGCCTTGCCGAAGGTGTTGAATAATCCGCCAAGCGCCAAGCGTTCCAGCAAACAAGTATCCAACTAACCCAAGCCCCGAACGAACGTCAATTGAATTTGTGCGATTTGCAAGAACCATAATCGACGATCCAACGATCAGTGCTGAAATTACAAGTGCCCAGCTTATGTTGCGTGAAGAGCGATCGATTGCATCGGTCATGTGCTCTATGGATTCCGAGTCAATATTCAAACGTACCTTGTTTCTTCTGATTCGGTCGAGGATGCGAGTTGCATCGTCAGGCAATCGTTCCGCCAGTTGCGCCCAGAGCAACGCTGAAACTTCGGTCCTGTTTTTAATTGCAGAAAAACCAAATTGCGAGCGTACTAGTTTTTCAATTGTAGGCTTAGCGTAGTCAACCAAATTGAAAGTGGGAGATAGTTCTTTGCCAACACCCTCAATTGTAATTAATGCTTTAATCATTAGAATTAAGTCGCCAGGACACTTTACATTATGCTTTCGGAGTCCATCAAGAAATGCTGTCAGCATGTTTCCCATGTCAATATCTCCAAGGGGGCCCTCCGTGAAGCGCTCAATAAAATCTTGCAAATCCTTCCGCAATTCCCTTTCGTTCACATCATCTAATGAGATATCACCCAAACTTAAAAAAGATTTTGTTACGTTATCAATATTATTTTCTGAAACCCCATAAAGCAGCATCGCAAGATCTTTTCGCATCGATTCTTCAACACGTCCGGTCATACCACAATCGATAAAACAAATCTTCTCGCCTTCGAGAACAAAAATGTTGCCGGGGTGTGGGTCAGCGTGGAAGAATCCAATCTCAAGTGTTTGTCGAATGACCGCATGCGCACCGTTTGCAACTATTTTATTGCGTTGTTCTTGTGTGTAATTTTGATCTTTCCATTTTGTTAGTTCGACACCATCCACTTCATCAATTGCAAGTATCCGCTTCGTAGATAACTCTGTATACACTTCTGGAAAAGTTGACGTGTCGTCTGCGGCCAATGACCTAAGCATTTTGGTGCTATTCGCTTCGTGGCGTAAATCTAACTCGTTGTCGAGCGCTTCTGCAAACGTATCAATAACTTCCTTCGGATCAAAACCAAGTTTTGCGCCGTGGTTGTTTAGTAATGATGCTATGCCTTCGAGTACCTGCAAATCAGCGTTCACCGTTTTTTCAATATTTGGGCGAAGAATTTTTAGAACAACATGCTTGCCTTCTATCGTGGTTGCCCTGTGGACTTGCGCCATCGATCCATCCCCGATGGGCGTTTCTTCGATGGTCACAAACACTGCGCTAAGGTCTTTGCCGTACTCTGTCTCAAGTTCTTTTTTAATGTCGTCCCAAGGAACCGATGGGCAATTATCTTGCAAGTGCGTTAGTTCTTCAGACCAAGACGGTGGCACAAGATCCGGTCGCATACTGAGTACTTGCCCGAGTTTCATAAAGGTGGGACCAAGCTCTTCAAGCGCTAACCGAAATCGAACTGGGGCTGGGTCTTGCTCAGAGTCATGAATTTTTTTAAATTTACCAAGAAATGAGCCGAGTTTTGTGTCTCGGATAATCTCACCAAAGCCGAATTTTGCAGCTACAGAGGCTATTTCTTTCATTCTTGGAATGTTTCGAATGAGATTTGAGGAGGCCATTTGTCAGAATCATAACATTTTATTAAAAAAGTTTTGATTTTCGTTGACCATTTTCGATTGGCGTGCATAGTAGTAGTAATGAAACATGAATCACGAAAAGAATCTCTAGACCGCTTATTGTCTAGGAAGAGGCATCAAGCAGCAGTTTCTACTGCAAAAACGCCATTTAGTTGCTTTATGGCTTCAATGCGCTGTTGTAAAACCGGCGAATGGAAAACCGCTGCAACGTATTTCACCACAACGATGAACCTAATCTGGACAAACATCGTAAATCCCAAAGCGGGAGCAAATCGGAAAGACTGAGTAAACACTCAAACTAAACACCGACAAGCCCCGCCTAACAAAGGACGGGGCTTTTTTTTAGAACGAACAAACATGAACTCACCTCTACACAACTCAGACGAAAAAAACACATGGAATTCACAAGAGCCATCGTTGGCTTCAATGGTGAGTCCACTGCGCATTGCGTTACACGAAACCGCTGATGGATGGTGCGTCGATGTTTCCTCTCTCACTCCCTGCGATGCCATGATGGCGCTCGCTCGAGAAGATTTGCTGGAAGATTCGACCATCCTCTGTGGTGTTGGTGCCTCGCAATGGGTTGCATGTGTCCAAGGGGCAGTCGAAGAAGGCGATGCAAATGCCATTATTCGCGAAGTTTCAAATGCTAATTCTCCACTTTGCGCTGACTTCCGTATGCAATCTGTTGTTACCTCAAACGATGGCGAAAGCGTTTGTGCTCACGTTCGTGAATACGACGACGCTCTCATGCTCGCTGCAACTGCGCTTGGACGATACATGAGTGATTTTCTTTCTGAAAACGTCAGCGACCCAGACCTTGGTGTAATGGATGCGCTTCTACATAAAACCGGAACTATATCTATACGTCCAATTGAGACGGAATCGTTTTCATCCTTCGTTGACGTTGGGGTTTCAACGGGGCAGCCAAACGAACCCGCAGACATAGCAGTCATTTACGATATCCATTCCAATTCATGGCACTGCGATTAAAAACTCCTTTCGCGCGTGGTTGCGTAAAACCACGTGCATTCCTCCTCCTTGATAGATCAGGGCCGGCTTAAAACCGGCCCTGACCTTTATATATACTGTATTAATGCCAATCGTCGCGCTACATAAAACAGAGACAGGAGTGCTGCACGTTACGTTACATGATCCGAGTAAAAGAAACGCACTTGGTCTAGAAATGTTTGATGCCATAGACGACGCACTCTCGCATATCAATACACAAACTCGTTGCGTCTTACTTCAGGGCGAGGGTCCTGTCTTCTGTGCGGGGTTCGACATGAAAGCGTGTGTAGACGATATCGCCATTCTCAAAATATATATTTTGCGGTTGAGCACGCTCATTCGTTCTCTTAGAAGATTGCCCGTACCGGTGGTCGCCGCAGCTCATGGTGCGGCTATAGCCGGAGGTTGTGCGCTGTTAACTGGTTGTGATTTTATTGTTGGTTCTAAAGAAAGTAAGTACGGCTATCCAGTTCACAGAATTGGAATATCGCCGGCTGTAACAATCCCCACCCTCTTTCAAAAACTCGGTAACGGACAGGCTCGTACGCTCGCCCTTAGTGGAAGAATTATTGGCGGCAATGAGGCATTAGCCATCGGCTTACTCACACATCTTGAAGAAACAAATGAACGGGCGACGGAAACCTCACTGCGTCTAGCAGATTCTCTTGCTAACAAGCCGCCGCTTGCTCTTCAAACAACGAAACGTTGGTTAAACGAACTCGATGGTTCGCTCAACGACGAATTGTTTGATGCACCCGCCAACCACTCCGCAACTGTACTTGGAGAAGAAACCAAAACACTCCTCAATCAAGTTTGGAATGAACAATAGGGAAAAACTTACAGCGTTTCTTGCATCGCCTTTGCTGAACTCTCATCGGAAACATCGCTGTGGCAGGAAGCCTTGCCTTCCGTGGTCATCTCCACGTTGCCTTTCACCTTCGACGCCAGTTTGTGCACTTCTTCGGGTGTCAAAACCCCTCGCTGCTCGAGAATTTCTTTTTGCTCAATCGTAAGCGCGGCAGAAACTTTTGGTTTATCCCATGCATAGTTATCATCTTTGCCTGATGCAAACTCTTGTATTTCTTTACTAATACGAACCGAACACCAGTCGTGACCGCACATCGCACAAAAATCTGTGTCAACATCCATATCTTCGTCGTGCATTGCACGAGCGAAATCCGGATCGAAACTTAAATCAAAATGCTTTTGCCAATTAAGCGCAGCGCGTGCTTTTGTAAGTTCGTCATCGTTGTCTCGACTGCTGGGTATACCAAGTGCTATGTCCGCACTATGGGCAGCAATTTTGTATGCGACACATCCTTGTTTTACGTCATCTTTTTTAGGTAATCCAAGGTGCTCCTTAGGCGTGACGTAGCAAAGCATCGCCGCGCCGTGGTATGCAGCGGCAGTCGCGCCAATGCAACTTGTTATGTGGTCGTACCCAGGGAACATATCCGTTACGAGTGGGCCAAGTACATAAAACGGAGCGCCATGACATAGCGAACGTTGCAACTTCATGTTGTATTCCACTTGGTCAAACGAAACGTGCCCCGGACCTTCGACCATAACCTGTACGCCCTTTGCCCATGCGCGCTCCGTTAACTCGCCAAGTACTTCCAATTCGCGAATTTGTGCTTCATCGGTCGCGTCAGCAAGACCTCCCGGTCGCAATCCGTCACCTAAAGAAAAGGAAACATCATATTGTCGCATCAAATCACAAATATCATCGAAGCAGTCGTACATCGGATTTTGTTTGTTGTGATGAATCATCCACTTCGCAAGAAGCGAGCCGCCACGTGAAACGATACCAATCAATCGGTCCTTGATATAGGGAATGTGTTCATGCAATACGCCTGCATGAATCGTGAAATAATCTACACCTTGCTTCGCTTGATTCTCAAGTTCATCCATAATCATTGAGGGAGTCAAGTCCTCAATCTTTTTATTGATAATCATCGAGTAAATAGGCACTGTTCCGATTGGGACTGTCGAACCATTGATGATAGCTTGCCGACAAGCATTTAAATCTCCGCCTGTTGAAAGATCCATCACAGTGTCCGCACCCCATTTCACCGACCAGTGCAACTTTTCAAGTTCTTCTTCAATACCGGAAGATACTGGGGACGCGCCCATGTTCGCATTCACTTTTGTAAGTGATGCACGGCCAATTGCCATAGGATCAAGATCCATTGCTAGGTGCACGATGTTTGCCGGAATAATCAATCGTCCCGCCGCTACTTCGTCGCGCACTTGTTCTGCTGTTAGATGGGGTTCGCGCTGTGCCACTCGAGACATTTCGGGCGTTATCGATCCAAGTCGGGCGTGTTCAAGTTGGGTTATAGGATTTGTGGTCGCTGATTTTGCTGGAGCAAAGTCCCACGCAGTTTTTGTAGAAGGCTCGGGCATGCCGGGTGTATCAGGGGAACTAAACGTAGTCGCTCCCCCGATGTCTCCTTGCAGTGCAAAACTCGATGGTGAGGTGCCTTGTTTAAGGGTTGATGGATTATCTGCACCGTGTAGTGGTAAGGAATGTTCCGCAAGACCGACATTTGTCTGTGTATCTTTCATCCCCGCATTCTACCTTCGCTACAATCCACATTGACCGTATGAGAAAAATATGTTTCATCGCAATCCTCGCCCTTGCTGGGTGCCAGTCTCAGCAAGTTGTTGATTTTGACACTGCATTGCTCCAAACAAGGGGCCCCGTAGCGATTGACATCCAATCCTTTGCAGGGAATGTCACTGTTATTGTTGATCCGTCCATTGTTGGGACCCAAGTTCAAGCGACGCAACTGGAGATTGGTCTTGAAGAAGTCCCCGAGCGCAGCGCACACATGACGTGTTCAACAAATATTGAAACTGGAATGACTGGGGAGGTCGTCCACATCGTTGCTGCTTGTGACGATAACTCGCTTGGTTTAATCAGCGCTGAAATAGTCGTTAGGTCAAACTCTATTCACGGCGTTTCGGTTACGACTTCAAATGGCAACGTTACGTTGCTTGGAATTTCAGGTGCAGTAGATGTAAAAACAAAGGATGGCAACGTTCGAGTTGTCACGCCACTCTTGATGAACGAGCGAGTTTCAATTGAGAATCGAAGGGGTGACATTGTCTATCGCGTCCGTGGTGAGTCTTCTGGCATTATTGATGCTACCGCGTTGAACGGAGAGGTCGCGCTTGACTTGCGGCAAGGCAAGGCGATTATTCTTCCGGGCTCCACCGGCGACCATCTTTTCGCTACCTTTAACGGCGGTACAAATCCAATCATAATGCGTACAGTGGACGGCGACGTGCGGTTATACGTTGTTGCTGACCCAGTTGGCAGCGAGCCACTTTTTAATACTGATTGGTTTACTTGGTAGTTTACGATGTCTGCACAACGCGAACTTCACGACTTCTTTTTTAAGGAAGCAAAGCGCAAGGGTTATCGCAGTCGCGCTGCATACAAATTATCAGAGATTGATGACAAGCGAAATGTTTTGCAAAAGGGTGACTTTGTTCTTGACCTAGGCGCTGCGCCGGGAAGTTGGCTTCAAGTTGTGTCGGAGCGCATAGGCGAGCATGGCAAGGTGGTTGGCGTTGACTTGAAAATAATTGAAGATGGACTTCCAAACAATGTTGTCACGATGCAAGAAGATGTCACGCTTTTGACTCCAAAAAGTTTTGAAGACAAATTGTTTGATGTTGTACTCAGTGACATGGCGCCAAGTACTACAGGTACAAGAATCATAGATCATCACGGCTCGGTGAATCTTTGCCATACGGCGCTTGATTTATCTGCGACGCTCTTAAAGCCGCACGGCAACCTTGTTATGAAAGTACTTGAAGGCGAAGCATATCCTGAGCTCTTAAAGCGTTGCGCAAACTCATTTGAATCCGCCAAGGGTTTTAAACCCAAAGCATCTCGTGCTGTTTCTACAGAAATGTTTCTGGTCTGTATAGACCGCAACGAAGACATACCTAAGCCGCTTGAACTAGCTCCCGCGCCGCCCACCTCAGGCTGGTAAACGACCCACGGGGTCGCTGTATCATTACAGCATGCGAGCGCCGGCGGCTGTGGCTTTTTCCATGATACGCTCGGCAGTTCGAATAGCCATCGAGCCAGCTTCCGCGTCGATATGTGGTTTTTCGCCAGTGCGAACGGAGTGAATAAAGTCTTTCGCTTGCAACGTAAGTGCGTCTTCGTCGCCAACGTGTGGTTCTTCAACTTCAACTAAATCTACGTAATCAATCGAAGATAAATCTTCGCCAGAAGCAAGTCGCGTCCGGAGGTCAAGCAATTGTTCTTCGTTTGCTATTTTACGCACCATCGTCACCGATTTATTCACAAAATCTGCAGAGACGTACGAGTCTTCGCTGATTATTCTCAGTTTGCGTTCAGTTTTTAGCCCCAAGCGACTTGCAGTTACATTCGCGGTACACCCCAAACCATCGCTTCCGGGAGGGAACTCTAACCTAGCATTACACATATCTTCCGCTTCGCCCATTA
Source organism: Planctomycetota bacterium (assembly GCA_014381385.1). Taxonomy (GTDB): domain Bacteria; phylum Planctomycetota; class Phycisphaerae; order Phycisphaerales; family SM1A02. The sequence continues at coordinate 11,500 of JACNLR010000135.1, forward strand.
CGCTCACCGCACTTGCATAAATATCGCTTGGCTCGTTTCCTACTAACATTGTTAGTAAATCTAAATCGTGAATCATCATGTCAAGAACAACGCCAACGTCTGTGCTTCGAAATGTCATTGGACTAATTCGAACCATCTCAATGAATCGAGGTTTTAAATTTTCAATAGATGCAACTGCGCGCATAACTGGGTCATACCTGACAACGTGCCCGACTTGTAATACAGCACCACCGTCATCCGCAGCGTCTGCAATGGCAGCCGCATCCTCGGCAGTTGGGGCAAGTGGTTTTTCAATTAAACATGCTATGCCAAGTGCTAGAAGTGGCTCAGCTACTTCAAGATGGTGTATCGTGGGTGTTGCAATTGTGACCGCATCGACACCCTGCGCAACCAGTTCTTCTACGGTTGCAAACGCGCTACCGCCCCATTCCTCAACTATGTCGTTTCTTCTTGTTTCGTCGTGATCAACTACACCAACAAAATCTACCCCGTCCATTTGTGCGTACACGCGAGCGTGGTGTCGACCCATACGACCAACGCCAACAACGGCGCAACGAATTGTTTTTTCTTCTTGCATCAATGTATTTTACAGGGGGTATGCACTCTTGGTACCCCTCATTGCCAACCGCGTTCTTTTTCGTATTCCTCACGTTTTTTGCTAATGCGGTTGCGTCGTCCTTTTCGTCCTTCTTCGTACTGCATAGACCAACTAGAATCAGATGAAAATTCATATAACGCCCGTGCAAATACCTGCATAATCCAAAGCCATGGCAACATTAATCCTAATATTAATGCCCACCACATTATGGCACCCTGCTCAGCATTTAATCCCGCTGCCGAAAAATGTTTCCAAGGCAGTACAAATACAAGTATTCCCCATGTAGCAAAACCGACCGCTACTAAATTACACTTACTCGCTGCGCTGTGCAAATCCATCCGCAGGGCGAGGTCGTGCAACCAAAACGCTAAACCAACAATTCCAATACCGCCTACAAAATGAAGCGCGAGTAAAGGCCAGTAAAATTTTAAATTGCTACCCATCGTTCCAAACTCCGTTGGTACATGGAATACAAACCAAAACACATACCCAACCACCCAGCACCACTGCGTTGGGGGTGTCCATTTTCGTAACCATCGATACATGGGGGGCATTGAAAGGTCAACATTTGCTGGCATCATTCCAACGACAACGGTCGGCCAAAACGACGACAATCCAAAAAGCAAAAATCTATACAACCCTATCGGAATTAACGCGAACGTAACAAGTAGTTGCAATAACAATACTGCAAGTACGAAGATGCACCCAATTCGCATCCAGTATTTCGTGCGAACACGAATATCTGGCAATGGTTCAAGGCCTTTCACTGCAATATTTGCATTAATCAGCCGCATGAATTTTCCCTGCGACATATCCCCAGAGTCTTCGCGCCCCGTGTTGCCACACTCTGGGCACGGTGCATCATTTGCGATTCCTTGCAAATCGTACCCACACGAATTACAAATTGTTTGCTCGTTATTTTGCATCAATCATGGAAGCTATTTCATCAAGGTTTGCGTGAAGCCACTCTCGGTCTTCGTCTTTTTCGATTTCCTTGCCGATTTGCCGTGCCTCTTTCAAGTATTTTTTTGCTTCATCAGGATTACTTGAAACTAAAGCACGGGCCAAGCCTTCGTTTGCAAACGCCAAGTCAAATGGTCCAAATGCATGCAACTTGCATGCATCCATATAGCTCTTCGCATGATGTGCTGAAGATGAAAAACGTTTTAACGCTGCGTAGACTCGTGCAATTTGCCATTCTCCGCGTGCGCGATGTTTTGCAGTTCCTGCAATTCCCCAGTGGTGCCTTGAAGCGTGCGCCGCGTGTACCATTTCATCATCTTGTTCAATAGTTCTGTTTTTGTTGTCAAGCAAAGTCCATGTATGATTAAACAAATCAACAGCAAGTTGCCTGTGATCTGTCATGCTGATTGTTCTACACAGTTTTTTGCTTTGTTTTTTGTTGCGTAATTGACCGCACTCTTAAACATTTGCAATCCTAGGGGATCGCCCTGCATTTCTTTTTCAGATAACCGAGTCCATGTTGGATGCTGAGTCCATCGAAGAAAACGTTCTGGGTGGGGCATTAAACCAAGCACAAGTCCACTCGCGTCGCAGATTCCCATAACATCGCCAGCCGATCCATTTGGGTTATCGTTTGCACCATAGCGGCAAGCGACGCGACCACTTTCTTCAATATCTTGCAAAACGGAATCATTTGCGGTTACAAATCGGCCCTCGCCATGTGCAATTGGTATCACCGCATTTTCTGGGGACAGTTCAATATTTTTAGTCCAGATACATCGCGTGTTGCTTGGTACTTGAAATGCAACCCATTTGTCGATGAAACGTGCCGAATCGTTTTGCGCAAGCGTGACTGTTGGTTTTGGTGCTGCATCTGTCCAATCGTTTCCAGGAATTGGCCCTGGAAGCAAACCAAGTTGCACAGCAATTTGAAAACCATTGCATGGCGTAATCATGGGGACGCCTCGACGAAGTGCATCAACAAATTTTGGATACAGGGTTTTGCGCATCAAGTTTGCCATGATGCGACCTGCTGCGACAGAGTCGCCGTAACTAAACCCGCCCGGCATACCGACAAGATCCGCTTCGTCAATGAGTGAGGGATTTTCTAAGAGCTCGTTAATGTGCACGGACCATGGCGTTGCCCCTGCAAGCGCGAAACCCTCTGCAAGCTCTAGGTCGCAGTTAATGCCGGGCGCTGTAATAATGAGTGCTTTTGTCATTTACATCACCATCCCATGCATCCAGCAATCGGATAGGTCTTCTGTTTTCCACGAAGCGCTACCAAGCGTGACGTTTCCTGAATCGTTCCATGTGCCAACTACTTGGCAAGGAACACCTTCAAAATGTTGTTGCAATTTTTCAACATTTTCAGGACATATTTCTAGTAGATATCGCGATGGCGTTTCAGAGAAACAAAGGGATTCATCCTCAAGATGTAATTCCAAGCCTAGATTACCACCAAACGCCATTTCAACTGCAGCAAGAAGAACGCCGCCCTCACTACAATCGTGTGCTGATGTAACAAGCCCACTTTGAATAGCTTCGTACACAAGTTTTGCGTTTCTTGGACCATCTGTTAAAGAAACCGATGGGAGTTCATTGTTGCATTTTGCAGTTGGGTCTATAAGAAGCACGTGAGAACCGCCCATTTGCGGTTTGGTTTCACCTACAAGTATCAGAACATTTCCGGAGGCTTTCACATCCATAGTGAGGCACAACGAGATGTCGTCCACCATTCCGAAACCAGAAATCAACATCGTTGGTGGTATATAAATAGTTTCGCCCGACTCGGTTGTAAACTGGTTGTTGAGCGAGTCCTTGCCAGAGATAAATGGAGTGCCAAACGCTTTTGCTGCGTCATAGCAGCCGTGGGAACATCGAACAAGGCGTCCCAAACTTTCTTCATCTTTCACACCTGGCCAACAATAATTATCGAGAATTGCGATGGTTGAAGGATCGCCACCGACACAAACGATGTTACGAACGCACTCATCAATTGCAGCTGTTGCGATGACATAGGGGTCATCTGCTAGTGCAGTTGCAAGTCCACTTCCGATTGCGAGACCCTTCGCTGAACCGCGAACAGGAGTTATTACAGCTGCATCAGAAGGCGCGATTCCGGAGGGACCGCAAAATGGTCGGATGACACTGCGTCCTTGTACTTCGTGATCGTATTGTTGCACGATAGATTGTTTGGATGCAATATTCGGATGCGCAAGAAGTTTTGGCAACATCGTTTGAATATCAATCAACGAGTTACCCGATTCAATTCTTTCTGGCGCGCACCATGAGGCTCTGCGAGTTGCGCCGTGGTACCCCTCGTGCAAGAAATGCATATCGATTCTTCCAACGGTCTCATCGCCATAGTTCAAAACGAGTTCATTTTCCTCAGTTCCGAATTCCCCCAGAT
>JACNLR010000062.1 GCA_014381385.1 Planctomycetota bacterium
ATAAAGAAAAACAAATTGAGTAATCTGATATTTTTACCAGTAGGAAATTAACAGAATTAAGTCAGTAACATCAACCGTACCATCGCCGTTGAGGTCTTCAATACAACCATCGCAAGGACCCCAAGCAACAATGAGCATCAAAATATCGCTCACGTTCACAACGCCATCTCCGTTCACATCTCCAAGAACTCCATCTGGCTCTGGAAATAACCAGGCAACACTAAAAACTCTCGAAGACGCAGAAGAATCTGCTCTGCGAATCTCCAAAATATAAACACCAGCAGCTAAATCTTCTATATACAAATGTTCGACATTATCAACGTCGCTTTCGCTCACCACGTTCCCTCCGCCAAACAGGCCAATACCCGAGTCGCCAGTCAAGCCTAGCAACTTTCCTCCTTGTGATTTCCATAAGACCAAATCGAGATTAGCAATTGAATAGCTTCCAAAGTTGTTCGAAACCGTTTGGTGCCACGTTAACACAATCGAAACTTCGTCCGCAAGAGAGTCCACTTCAAACTTAATATATCGACTTTGATTACCGCCAAGGAACCACGTTTCCCAACCAGCATACGGCGCCGTTAGCAAATCAATTGTGTTCAAACTCGACTCATGTTGTCCGCCTGCCATAATTTGCCACGATCGATCGACGTTTACCAAACCAACGCCAAGCGAGCTATCAATCGGCTGCGTTGTCCTACCTCGATCAGCGCCACTAGTTTCAGGATTATTCGACCACCCTGCAAGGTGATTTCCACCTGCTAATAAACATGCCTTTTTAGTTTCTGACAAACTTGCAAAATAATTACCTGAGTTGTTTGGATGTGTGCGAGATGTTTCATCAATAAGGGCGGCCGCTGCCGATACGACACCCGTGGCATTACTCGTCGTACCCTGATTTGCAACTATGAGCGGGATCTGACAGCCCGAAGAGTCATACCCGCTTGGAATCACACCACCAACATGCGAACCGTCCGCTTTACCAACGCTCATGCAATTAAAACCAAAAGACATAAGTGGGGTGTGGCTACCGCTATTTGAAACGCCGTTAAACATAAGCGCGTCGTAGCCTTCCGTTACCCAGTCGGCTCTGCGCACCGCTTGACTATCAAGGGTATTGCTCCCGAAAGTTCCACCCCAACTGTTGTTAAAAATAGAAACACCACCCGGAGGGGAAGACGGGTCACTGCTTGTTCCAACTTTCAAAAAATTGTTTTGTACCCAACCACTTGCGGAGTAGACATACACAGTGTTGATTCCAGGCGCAAGTCCATTATCACCAGCACCATATTCGCGCTGACCGACAAAGGTTGCGTGCGCTGAATTGCCCGTTGTACCACTTACAAAATAAAATGTTTTTCCAGCAAAATCAGGGTCATCTACATCCGGCCCGTAATTACCACCGCTGTCTGCTTCGACTTGTGCAACTACAACACCGTTGCCCGTTGGCTCATTTCCTGCGCCAAGACGGTCGATTAATGCTGTAAGCCCATGGTTAGTATGTACGCCACCGCCTGCAATCAGCGAACTGCAAAGCAACCCGCTTGCAACGATAGCGTAGGTTTTAGGGTGTAGTACGAACATTCTTCTCCGTTGAAAGAATACCAACTAAAGTGAGCGAGTCAACGTCCAATATGAAATATAGGGCGATTGACCCCTTATAACCGGACTTTTATTGCGCAAGTTGCGATTCGACGCTCGCAAGCAGGTCACGTTCTCGTGCAACATCTCTTGTGATTGGTGCCCAGAATGCGTTTGACACCTGTTCCCATGGTTCTTCCGCTGGCAAAACGGTCGTTCTAGTCTCTTGTCTTAGGGACCATGTGCCGCGCCGAATGCCTTGTTGGTAATGGCGGTCAACATACACCCACACTCGTAATTCCATCGGACCGCTGTACGTTGTTAAATCTAAACCTGTTGACGAAAGTAAATCTGGACCAACCAATGGGGCGCTACCATCGTCGAGCACACCAACAGGTCGCAACAGGGGTACAAACTCAAATCGGGCAGTTCGCCGCTGCATTGCAAGTGTATTTTCGAGTCCTTGTCGAGCAGTCGATGGCTTTGGTTTCCACGGTTCTAGAAAACTACCAGCAACCGCGGGGTCGGGTGCAATAACTCCACCACGACGATCGAGTAAGACGGGTTTCATCCCATCGTTGGAAGCGGCAGCAACCGCCGCATCAAACACCGCGGTGTAATTTTGCGAGTCAAGCACAATGACATCTGGTCCCAAGACGCTGCTTGAACAGCCAGCGCAAAACATCAAACAAACAAAGCTAACATTCAAAAGTACATACTTCACCCTTGCATTCTACACGTAAAAAAGCACCCCGACTTTTGAGGGTCGGGGTGCTTTATCTTTAAATCAATGCCAGTGCATTATTGGCAAGTTCCCCAAGCCGTAATGATGATAAGAATATCGCTAACGCCAACCTCGCCGTCTCCATCAACATCTGAAGGACAATAGGAAGAACAAATAACTTGGTCGGGGTCAGAGCCCTCTCCCATAAATTCACCAAGAATTCGCTCGCAATCGTTATCGAAAAGTTCAACCGCTTCGCCATTGATACAACAAGCACCTAAGACAGGTGATTCGCACTCTGTGAGGAATTCATTTCCACCAAGGTCATTCCATGGTGCACCAATGTCGTACTCTGAACTCCCACAGAACAAGGTGTCTTCAATAAAAATATTTGCTGAGTAATAAACATCAATACAGCCCGGGATGTTATCTTCAAACACACAGTTTGTAATATTCATTGTTCCATAATTTAAGTTGATTGCCGCCCCGTTGCCCCAATGTCCACTAAATGTACAGTCGTACAAATCAAATCCTCTCCATCCAAACAATTGTGAACCGGCAGCTCCTCCCGAAAAAGTGCAGCCGGTTGCAGTCACTGAACCAACACCAGGAGCGTGATAGATAAAACTCCCAAATGTACCGCAGCAACCCCCTTCTACCGCTGGACCTGAAAACGAGCAGTTTGTTAACTGCACACTGCTTCCACCTTCTACCATAATTCCGTTCGTTTG
>JACNLR010000016.1 GCA_014381385.1 Planctomycetota bacterium
ATGGCTGTCGCAGACCAGGCTACTGGATGGCAAGTATCAGGCGCTGACAATGACCAAATGATGGTTCGTACTCAGCTTCAATTCTACTTCTAAACCAAGAAGTTGATTTGAAAGTCATACAAATGACTTAGACGCAGGCCGGCTCTTTGAGCCGGCCTGTTTTTTTTACATACAAACCCTAGGAGGCCGACCTCTAGCACTTGGTGTCAGATACCTAGAGTCGACCCCTAGAGTCTCAATGTGGTATCCTTTGCCCTTGAAAGGTCTACGGATGGATCGAAGTACGAAGCAATGGAATGCACTTGCATTTGCAACACTTAGCGTGTTCGCAAATCTCGCTATCGTTTGCGCAGATTATTCCGATCTGAAGCCAGCCCCAATTCAATCGCAACTTGACGCGCTGCACGGTCAGCTTGATTCTGCGCAGCGTGCAAATGCAGCGGTGCGGATTGAACTCGAAGAGACTAAATCTGCACTACACGACGACAATTGGTTAAACCAGCAACGTGCTGCAGAAATTACGGTGTTAGTGCAAGATGTGTTAGAGGACACGGACACGCGGCTTACACTTCAAGGAGACCCTGCGATGATGGGGTGGTCAGGCGGTTTTCATTTGAATAGCGCTGACGGAAGATTCAGATTAAATATTGGTGGCTTGATGCAGTCGCAAGCAATGGCCCGCTGGGTTGGAGTCGCTACAGTTGATGATGACCACGATCAGTGGCGGTATGGGTTTGGAACTTCTAGAGCGGCGTTAACATTTGGTGGCAACGCCTTTGGCAGAGGGCTTGCCTATTATTTTGAGATGGGCTGGGGTCGTGGTGATCCGTACAACCTAACAGGAACAACAACCGCATTCACAGCCCGACTCTGGGATGCTTGGGTAAAGTTTAGACCTACATCCAATTCCGAAATTAAGATAGGTCAATTTATGTTGCCATTTTCGCGGGAATCACTTGTAAGGCCAGAGTACCAACTTGCAGTTTTTCCATCTCTTCTTGAATATAGAATGGGTCTAGAAAGAACTGCAGCAATTGAACTCAATATCAAATCAGAGACAAGCCGATTTGCACTTGCTGTATCCAACGGATCACCAGCTGTTTTTAACGCACCAATTTGGGGTGCTTTGGACGCCGTGCCACCATGGCCGGCGCTGGAGAAAGATACGCTTTATGCAATAACAATGCGGCATGAATGGAAATTACTTGGGGGCTGGGAGCAATTCAAACAATTCACGAGCCCGCCAGGCAGCGAGAGAGGTATATTGCTAGGACTCGCAGGGCACAGACAAAATACCGAAAGAGATTTCCCGTTCGCAATCGGTGGGTTTGCAGATGGCGTCTTTTGGGGTGTTACAGGTGATGTGACGTTGCAATACGATGGCGCATCTCTCTATGGAGCAGTAATCTATGAACGAGTTACCGACTTTGCACCGCAACTAAAAAAGTTAAATATGTTTGCTTACTTGATCCAAGGCAGCACATATATAACGAACCAAACAGAACTATTTGCAAGGTACGAAGCGGGGGGCCCAGATGAGCCTGCTGTTGGCGGGGACCAATTGCAAATTTTAACGCTCGGCGTAAATCATTATGTTGATGGGCAGGATTTAAAGTTTACCGCAGATATTGGTTTTAGTTTTGGCGAAGTGAGCCGATTCATGGAAAATACAGAGGCGGGTTGGGTAGTGGATCGCGAGAGAAGAAATCAACTTCTTTTGCGAACACAGGTACAACTCTTGTTTTAGGGATTAAAGAATAATGTCAACACGACAAAACAACTCAGTTTTTCTTACGCTAACTACAGCGCGTCGCCTTTTGTTCGTCTTGGCGTGTTGTGTTTCTGCAACATCGTTTGCAGATGACATTCAAAAACAAATTGATGCTATGAAACAGCGTCTCGAATCTGTTCAAAACGAGACGCAAAACATGCGAGGTGAACTTGACACTCTTAAAGCAGAAAATATAGACTGGCTTACGAAAGAACGCGCAGAACAGATCAAACAACTCGTGCATGATGTGCTCAATGACGCAGACTCTCGAAAGTCGCTCACTGGCGATGGTATATTGGGTGGGTGGTCCGATGGTTTTTTCCTTGCTAGTAGCGACGGGAGATTCAAATTGAAAATCGGTGGGCTTATTCAAGAACGGTTGCTATTGAACTACCAGCGCGCTGGGATATCACCAAACTTTGACCGGTGGCGCGGTGGCCTGGAAAATACCAGAACACGCCTCAACATAAGTGGCCATATTTTTGATCGGGACACTACGTTTCTCGTGCAGGCGGGTTGGGGTTGGCTAGATCCAAACGCGATTTCAAACACACCCTTGTTGCGCATTGGCCCTCGCCTCTGGGATTCATGGATTAAGTTTAAGCTCAACGACCAATGGTCCGCAAAATTAGGCGTATTCATGCTTCCATTTACGAGGGAGTCGCTCGTCTCGGATGAACTACAACTCGCAGTTGATAGAAGTTTGATTGACTATAGATTGGGATTGGCAAGATCTCAAGGCGTTGAATTTACGTGGGTAGGCGATAGCATAAGAGCATTTATAGCAACCACAAACGGTTCACTCGTAACACGGGGCATTGATGCAGCAGGCACAAACCCTACACCTCCTTGGGCAGCTTTTGGCGAAGATACCGATTGGTCAATAACCGCGAGAGTGGAATGGCTCACAGAGGGCGATTGGAGCCAATTTAAACAATTTACAAGCCCAATTGGCAGCGAGAAAGCAACGATGATTGGCGTTGCAGCCCATGCACAACACGGTGAGCGAACTGGATCTGGTACAAAAAAGAAAGATCAAGTGGGCATTACCGCTGACATATCAATGCAACTCGATGGTGTTTCGTTCTTCCTATCGGGAACAATCCATAACCAAAAGAATCCCGTGTCCGGAACACCTAACGCAGATTGGGTAGGCTACGTGGCGCAGGCAAGCACGTACATGACGGACACCACGGAGTTGTACATGCGTTTCGAGGGCGGTGGCGTCATTCAAAACGACATGGGCGGT
>JACNLR010000015.1 GCA_014381385.1 Planctomycetota bacterium
ACGTGCACTACACCATCGTTGAAGGTGAAAAAGAACGAGTTCAAATTTTCCAAGGCGTTCTCATCGGTCAAAAAGGACGTGGCGTCAATACAACTATAACCGTTCGCAGGATCGTTGCAAACGAGGGTGTTGAGCGAATTTTCCCACTTCACTCTCCACGTATTGCGCAAATTGAAATAGTGCGCCAAGGCGATGCGAGACGTGCAAAACTATACTTCTTGCGTGATAGAGTCGGCAAGGCTCGGCGACTACGTGACAAGCGTCGCGGTCTCCAGTCGTAACATACTTACAAAGTTCAAACAAGAAAACGGCTCTCCACTCGTAAGTGGAGAGCCGTTTTCGTGTCAGGAATGGGTCAAAAAATGTACCCTAGAATCACCCCGCCTTGCGGTACTCATCTCTTTCGCGAAAGAAGGAACTCGCAGGTGATTTAGGTTGCGCCTTGGCTTTGCCGTTTTCGGCAACTGGCGAACCAATCAAAAAGGAAGCATCTGCCGAGGTCGTCCCCTCCGACGACCCAGACCATGCAGCTTTTTCTGGTGCAGTACGTTTAGCCCTAGCTGCTTCGATTGACCTAGCCATTGCTTCTAACATTGGGCGGACGTGTTCTGTTGATTTATTTCTGTTATTCATAGTGTGTTTTCCGTGGCACTCAACATGAGGGCTGTGAACCTATCGGCGACTTGAAGCCCCGACTTTGGTCACAGCATTAAAAAAAATGCGTCCAATAACTCAAAGCGTTATTAGCATCAATTAGACAACCCCCACCACTACAATTTCTTTCAGGATCCCCTTCGACGTTCCCTAGCCACCCGAGAAATATCATCGTAAATCGTCTCTAACAACCCCGCCATTGGGAATTTTCCGTCCATCGGCGAGATGCCTAATCGACGTAACAGCGTATGTGGAAGGTGTTCCGGCATCGGAGCGCGATCGGCTTCTTTCGTAGAGTTTTGCGCTCGCCAAAAATCTTCTAGGCAATCTTCGAGTGGGAGCATTGCAGGTAAATCGTCTTCTGAGATGCTTGCGTGCGCTCTTGCCTCGCCCTTTGCTTCAAGAGTCCGAGCCTGTCGCAACTTAATCAAAAGGTCATCTTTGTCCGTACCTTTCATGTCAAAAAAGGTAAGTGGAAAAGCAAGCATTCGCTGCGCCGTTAAAAACATCGCTGCTGCTGCATGTTTGCAGGGTTTTTTCGCTTTGCATCCACAACGAACAGTAATGTCATCAGCAAAAGATGAGAGCCCGCAATCATGCAACATCGTTGCAAGATTCGATGGTATTTTTCCCGCTGATAAACGTGCTGCAATACGGGCTTCCCCTGCCATGCGCTGTGCAACTTTCGTCCACTCGTCGGAACTTAGCACTGGAATATCAATTTCAAGGCGGAAGGGCTTTTCCTCTGTGCACTGCACTTTTGAAGTGATTAAACCCTTGCTTAATTTTAAGAAACGTATCTGCCCATCCATTGCATAATTTTGACCAGCAACAAGGCGGTCCATTGCAAAATTCTTTTCTATCGATTCAACAATCCAAGCCGATGGTGTATGAATACGCAAATCTTCCATCGAAGTTTTGAGTTTCATGCTTGGCTTGCCTTTGCGTTTTGTTGTGGGTCGCTGCATTACTCTTGCTCCAATGCCGAATCGCGAAGGACCAGCATGTCACGAAGTTGACCCGCGGATAAATCGGATAACCATTGCTCGCCTGATCCGACTATGTTTTCTGCAAGTTCCATTTTCTGCTCAATCATCTGGTCGATTCGTTCTTCAAGTGTGCCTGTACATACAAATTTGTGCACGTGCACTGTTTTAGTTTGTCCAATTCTGAATGCTCGATCAGTTGCTTGATTTTCAATTGCTGGGTTCCACCAACGGTCGTAGTGGAAGACGTGATTTGCTGCAGTAAGGTTCAAACCAACGCCACCCGCTTTTAAAGACAAAATAAACACAGGGACATTACCGCTGTCATCTTGAAAGCGATCTATGAATTGTTGTCGTCGCTTTGGTGGTGTGCCGCCGTGTAAAAATAAAGTGTCACACTCAAGATCGTGCTGAATCATTGCGGACAAAAGGCGTCCCATTTCTCTAAATTGCGTAAACACCAATGCCTTCTCACCTGTAGCGACAACTTCTTCAAGTAACGCCATCAATCGAGATGATTTGCCAGATCGAGCAGATTGTAAGCCGGGTGCGGATGACTCTTGCAACGTAACACCATCCCTGTGACCTGCTTGTGCATAATGACCGGGGTGATTACAAACCTGTTTCAATTTCACAAGCGTAGACAATACAAGACCGCGACGTTGGATACCTTCAGACTGCTCCACTTCACTCACCATCTTGTTCACAACTTGTTCGTAAATACCCGCTTGCTCTGGCGTCAAATTTGCGTACTCTTTCGTCTGAACGCAATCTGGTAAATCGTCAATCACTGTAGCATCTGTTTTGAGCCTGCGGAGGACGAACGGTTGAATCATGCGGCGGAGTTGTTCCGCACGTTTTGGATCACGACGTTGTTCTATAGGCCTTGCGATTGTTCGCTTAAAGGTAGCAGCGGGTCCGAGATAGCCGGGGTTTAAAAATTCCATAATAGACCAAAGTTCAACCAATCTGTTTTCAACTGGCGTACCGGTAAGAGCCACTCGATGCCACGCTTTCAATGCACGAATTGATTGTGCCTGCTTTGTGGGAGGATTTTTTATGTACTGTGCTTCATCCAGAGCAACTCTGTGCCATGAAACCAAGTTGAGGGTGTCGCGATCACGATGTACAAGGCCATATGTCGTAATGATGACATCGCATTCTGCGGCAATTTCCGTGAATGCATCGCCTAGGGGTCGATCAATACCGTGATGTATATGGACTTTTAGTTCCGGCGAGAATTTGTCGAGTTCGCGTTCCCAGTTACCAATGACGGAGGTTGGAACAACTAAAAGAGTCGGTCCAACGCCTATGCCTTCTT
>JACNLR010000117.1 GCA_014381385.1 Planctomycetota bacterium
TGTCAAGGCTACGAAATCATCTGCATTTTCAATATGCTCGTCCGTGAAGACATTCGGATCCGTTGGGTCTGCTTGAATGACGGTAACCCACGATAATTTCTCTGCGAGTTCATTTGCTCGCTCAGAGTCTGTTTCAAAGAGACGTATAGAAAAACCACGGTTTTGCAGTGCTCTGCAAAGCCAAACTGCAACTGGTGAACCGCCCATAATGACTACACTTCTTCGTCCCGAATCTTTTGTTCGGAAGATGCGTCGAGCATCGTGAAAAACATCGGTATTGGCGACAAGAAGAACCTCATCCCCAACGTCAACTGTAGAAAGACCACTTGGTAAATACGTCACACCGTCACGTGTGATTGCAGCAAGCCTCGCGCCGCCGGGAAGTTTAATATCAGAAAGATGCCGACCTATTCCAGCGGCTCCTTTGGTTGCTTCAAACTGTTGCAATTCGATTGTATGCCCAACAAGCCTTTCAACCTTGAGCGCGGCAGGATTGCGAAGATGCGAAGCGATTGCTCTTGCAGTCGAGAACGATGGGCAAATCAAACTGTCGATAGAAAATATTTTTGAATAGTCCAAGATATCCCTGTTGAGATACGTGCTATGGGTGACCATTGCAAATGTACGGTCTGCACCCAAATACGATGCCGTTGAAGCGCACAATAAGTTTACTTCGTCCACATCCGTTGCAGTAATCACTACGTCAGCGTTAGCAACACCTGCTGTAACGAGATTCTTTGCAACCGCTGGTTCGCCAAGCAACGTCGCTACGTCCAAAGAGTCTGCAAGTGCATCAAGAGCGGTCTGGCTCTCGTCAATCACGGTTACGTTCGCACCATCGGCGGCTAAGATTTCGGCAGCGTGGGCACCAGTTTTTCCAGCGCCACAAATTATAATATTCATGGGTGTTCCTCCATTCATCGACCAAATGGGTGGGCGGGAATGATACTCTCAAAACAAGGAAATCCAAGAAAAATATAATTATTTATTTCACAATATCCATTTAGAGGCTGAATAATGGGGTTTTTAAGAACAGCGCTCTGCGCGTTGTCTTGGCGCAACTCTGAAACAACTATGACCTAACCACTACCAAGAATTTGGGAATAATACAAAGAGTTGAAAAAAGGTTCTTGACGAGTGGGTCTTAACACCCCATACTAAAGAAGTTAGGATTCAGTATTGCACGGACTTTATGGTCGTCAGCCGCTGCTGAATCATGAGAGTGTACGAATCGAGCAACTCATGTAGAGAGATTTGAGTTGTAAAAACGAGAGAAGCAGAGAGTGACAGTTGCTTGAGGGAGCCCCAGCACAAAACGTCAATCTCCAATACAAGTTCGACAGAACGGAAAGTTTGGAAGATGCCAACGACCACCAAGAAACAGTTGATTGATCGAATTGCGGATGAAACTAAATATAAGAGGAGTGATGTGCGTACTATTGTGCAAACTTTTCTTGATAGTGTGATTACAGAACTTGGTGAAGGGAACCGGCTTGAGTTCCGAGACTTTGGTGTATTTGAAATTAAAGATAGAGCTGCTCGCATGGCTCAAAACCCTCGAACCCTCGAACGCGTGCCCGTACCCGCTCGGCGCACAGTGAAGTTCAAAATTGGCAGGCTTATGAAAGAGGCTGTCGATCAAAGTACGAAAAGTACGCATGAGATGCCATTCGTTGAAACAGCCACCAAAGAGCGTGTAGCCGTTGGCATTTAATTCCGTATGGTCGGTGGATGACCTGTCGTTTACTTTCTCTCCGTAACAATTCATAGTAAGGTGCTGCTCAAGGATGAGCAACGAAACAAGACAAACACAACACGAAACGCAGGGTGCGAAACCACAAACAATAAATCGTTTGATGGAGGCGATGCCACCCCACGCGCTTGAAGCCGAGGCAAGTTTGCTTGGCTCTATTCTTATTGACCCGACTGTCCTCAACGATGTGCAACTCATTATTCAGGGAACCGACGACTTCTTTAAGAAGGCAAACGGCACTATCTATACGTTAATGGCAGAACTTTACGACAAGTACGAGACAGTCGACCTCGTCCAGTTGGAGCAAGTTGCTAAAGACCGCAAACTCCTTGAGGCTGTTGGTGGAATTGACTATCTTGTAAAGGTTGCGCAAGCTGTGCCAAGTGCAGCGAGCGCATCGCACTATGCTCGTTTAGTCAAGGAAAAATCGACAGTTAGGCAACTTATTGCCGCTGCAGGCGAGATTTTGCATGATGCGTATACGAAGCCAGAAGATCCTATTGAAATACTCAGCGAAGCCGAACGTAGAATTTTTAGTATCGCGCAGCAATCAGAACAACGGCACGCGGAACAACTTGACGATTTACTTAATGACGCAATTCGGCAACTTGAAGAAAACGATGGTCGAATTATTACGGGTGTCTCAACGGGGTATCCGAATCTCGATGAGATTACAAGCGGTCTGCAACCGGGCGAAATGATTATCATTGCTGCAAGACCGTCGATGGGTAAAACTGCGCTTGCGCTTAATGTCGCCGAAAACATAGCGATGCGCGATGTTCCGGTTGCGCTTTTTAGTTTGGAAATGAGTAGGCAACAACTTGTACAGCGACTGCTGAGTTCAAGGGCTTCAGTATCGGGCCACTCAATTCGTCGAAACATGCTCAGCGATAGGGACATGGCTGCCATCATTCAGGCGGCGGACGACCTCATGAAACGCCCACTGTTTATTGACGATACACCGAGCCTATCCATAACCCAGTTACGTGCAAAGGCGCGGCGATTAAAACAATCGCACGACATTGGCGTGGTCATTATTGACTACTTGCAACTCATGACAAGTGGGAAGCGTGCTGAATCTAGGCAGCAAGAAGTGAGCGAAATTAGCCGAGGCGTGAAAGCGCTTGCTCGGGAACTAAACGTCCCAGTTATTTGTTTGAGCCAGTTAAATAGAG
>JACNLR010000225.1 GCA_014381385.1 Planctomycetota bacterium
TGCTGGTGGAAGGCGATTAAAAATTGTTGATGCCAATGTGCCATTTGCCAAATTTGCTATGAATTTGATTGGAAACTAATAGTCGTCAGCACCAAAGTTATGATTCAGTTCGAACCTGTCTGCAATTCTTGCGATGTATTCAATCATTGCCGTTAACTCAGGGGGATCCATCGTTTCAATAACATGGTCGCAACTTACAATCAATGCATATCCATTTTCTTCACCAGTGGTTACCACTGCGTACCTACCAAATGGAATTCTGCTATTCACTTTTAACAAGTCCCAAGCTAATTCAGGCCTATCTAGATGCAAATCTTCTTCTGAAAATTTATGACAAGTACTGAACACGGTTGCAACTACTTCATGACATGAGCAACTGACGTTAGCAAAATCTTCACGGAATTGAATGTATACATATTGCAGCCGAGCTTCTTCAAGTTTCACTGGCACCACTAAACGATCTGTTGTAGAACTCAGACGAGTGTCAGTATAACCCGCTTGTATTGCAATATTACGTACTGCTTCGATCGCACTATCTATTCGATTCTGTCCCATGGAGCCTCCGTTTCTGTATCTAGTATAGCAGGACTCTCCATCTTTATAAATAATCTAACAAGCCGTTGATAGCATTCTTCTAGACCATCTTCTTGTAACCATAGTATTGTTTGATCGCACATCAAACATTTTTTCTTAATTATCGTAACACGCCTGGCAGGACTCGAACCTGCAACTTTCGGGTTAGAAACCCAATGCTCTATCCATTGAACTACAGGCGCTTTGATTATTTCTTTTTGCCAGTCATGAATGCAAATTGAGAATTTCGGTTCATCGCCCAAGCATCAAGCCCGCCAATCCTGTTTACGATTGCGCACACACTACGGCATATTCGATGTGCTTCTTTTTTATCCGCATGCATTCCCCAATATGTCAGCGGCAACTCTCCTCCTAAACTCCACAGGTCATACGTAGTCTCCCCATCTAACACGTACCTTTCAGGTTCGCCATCTTGCACAATACTCGGCATAAACTTATAGAGACCATCCTCAAAGACAAAATCATCAGGATGCGAAATCCAACAATCAAAATTAATGTACATTCTGTAATTCCCTTCACATTCGTATAGCAATGAAAAATACACAGGCATCGCCTGTGTAGATTCATCGCTTGGTTTACATTGGTTGTGTACTAGTTACTCAAACAGCAAAGACAAGCGTGGTTTACACGCTTGGTCTGAACTTTTGGCAGTTTGTGAATAGTGAATTCATGAGTAGTTCTGAGCGAATTATACAACCTGTAATGGAAATGCGCCCCTTAGCAACCATCATCCATGTCCGCATCATCTTTTGCATCATCGTCTTCTTCCACAGCTTCGTCTTCGTCTTCAAACTCTAAGAGTTCGCTTGAACGGTTTATGTCTGTGCGATAGAGCATTAACTGATTCGAAACGCCTTGCTGCGCATCACGCCAACCTTCTGGTGTACCCTCAATCTGATTGCAACTGGAGCGTTGGAATCCAATGTCTTTATGCTGATTAAACGCTTCGTCACTTGAAGCAAGATACATAAAGTGCCAACCATACTCACTTTCGCAATCTGCAATCAGATCCTTAATGACATCACCCGAATAATCTGTGCTTGCGTTTTCTAAACCATCGGTAGTAATCACGAACACTACATCGGATTCGCCTGGTGTTATTCGATCTTTCGCTTCTGTAATCGCCCTGCCAATTGCGTCAAACAACGCAGTGCTACCCCGTGGAACATAACTCTTCGTCGTTAACTCAGTCGCTTTTTGAATATCCATGCCAGTGTAATTTGGTTCGTACTTGTCGTCGAACTGAATCAATGAGATAGAGGCATCGCCTTCTACTTCTTGTTGGTCTTCAATAAACTCGTTGTAACTCGCGATGACCTGCTCTGTGAGCGATCCCATCGAGCCAGAACGATCGATGATCATCGTAATGTCAACAGGAAGTAGTTCGTCTGTGCTCGTGGATGCGGCTTGGACGTTTCCTTGAGATGATTCGTCTTCAACAGGTTTGCCGTTATGAATATGCACGACATGTGTTGTTTCACACCCCTGAATCGCAACGAGTGCCCAGATAAAACTTGCGAGTAGTAACGTTGCTTGGATATTCGATTTCATTTTAACGCTCCTTATTCGTACTCTGTTCAATGTCATTCAATACAAGTATATTGCTTTGTGGAGGAATTTCCTCCATTTTATGCCTTTTAATCAGTTCATCGTAAAAGAAATAACTGTGTTCAGTGATTTGAACGTAACCACATTCATCATCACGAAAAGCCATTGTGTCTGCTGAAATCATATGTGTCGATGGGCATATCACGACTTTATATGTATTGTGAAAATCAAGATTGCTTAACTTGCAGTCCACGAGGGTCACACCGTCGATTTTAATTTCAATGTAATTATCCGCATTCGCCAAGCCAGCCCCGTGTTCACGTTGATGGTCACTGATGATCTGTATTTCTATATTTTGTCCACGCATTTCTACTTCGATACGGTGTTTAAAATCTGTTTTAAATTGAGCATCAACAATGATGTTCTGCTCTAAAAGTTCCTTGCGGTGATTCCACATCCATTCAATGGCTTCATCATCATGTGTCAAACAACGGTTAATTTGAATCACTCCAAGTTCTTTCTGGATAGAAACTTGAGTGAATAGTTGCCAAGAATCTGCTTGTACCAAGGCTGGGGCAAAAAGCAATAGGACAAAACCTGCGAGTATTTTCATTTGTTCTCCTTCAATGAATGTGTGTAAATACATCGCCCAGTTATCCAAAATAACCAGAATTTTGTTATTTTTGCTAATTTCTTTTATTTTGTTTATTGCGTTTGTTTCGTTTGGCGATATACTGTGTAATGAA
>JACNLR010000149.1 GCA_014381385.1 Planctomycetota bacterium
CGCTAAATCAGAAAGTGTCAGGCCAGTACTTGATGCTCCGTCGCGAAGTTCAATTCGTAATTCACGTTGCCCTGTTGATGCATTATCTTGAATGTCGTGGACACCCGAAAATTTTCGCATATCGTGTTGTATTCGATTTGAAGCTGCGATTAAAGATGTTTCGTTCTCGCCTTGCAGTTGAATGGTAATGCCTGCGCCAGATGGTGCTCCTGACATCATTTCGTATGTAATACTATCAGCGAGTTTTGCGCGGTCTCCAATTTCTCCGCGGATAAGATCAATAATCTGATTTGCATTGCGTTGCCTTGTTTCAGCTGGCGTCAATTCTATGAAGAGCTGACCTAAGTTAGAAGAAAATCCACCTGAAGAACTCTCCGTTGCCATCTGTGCACCAACTATCGTGTTGATGTGGTGGACTTGTTTTTGTTTTCTCGAAGATGTTTCAATATGTTCGAGAAAATCTACAGTTTGTGTAAACGGGGTTCCTTCAGGCATGCGAACATTGATGGCAATTGTTTCCGCATCTGGAATTGTCATAAATTCATACCCAACTCTACCGCCTGCAATCAATCCTATGGATACAATCAATGTTGAGCATGCAATTGCTAACGACACGTATCGATACCGAATTGAAAGGGCTAAGACTCGAAGATAAGAGGGAATGATTTTTTCAAAAACATATTTGTCCCGACGCAATTCAAATTTCTTTACCCAAGCACCAAATTTAGATGTTGATGGCTTTTCTGATTTTTCAAGACTGTGTCCTAAATGTCCAGGAAGAATGAGAAGGGCTTCAAACAAACTCATTGCTAGCGCACAAGCAACGACAATTGGCAATGCACCAAGTAGGTCACCCATATTCCCCTTGATGAAGGTTAACGGCAAAAAAGCAACGATAGAAGTCATCACAGTTGCGAAGACCGGCCAGAGAACTTGCTTTGTTCCTTCAACTGCTGCCTGCATTGCAGGGGTTCCCTGCTCATGTTGAGACTTTATATTTTCTGCTACAACTATTGCATCATCGACAAGCAGACCGAGCACAAGTATTAAAGCAAACATGGTTAACATGTTTAATGTAATTCCAAAGAGGTACATGATAAAAAGAGTACCGGCTAATGCTGTAGTCAACCCAATGCCTACCCATAAGGCAACCCGCCAATTTAATGCAAGTAACAACAATATAAAAACGAGTACCCCGCCAAGAAATGCGTTTTCCGTCAGCAGACTCATGCGTCCTTCTACAAATCGAGCTAAATCGATAAATGTGGATAGTTCTGTGTTTGCAGGCAGTGGATCAGAATCTATACCTAACTGCCACGCGTCTTTTCGTTTTGTTTTACCACCTGAAAGAGTATCCCTCCAGGTTGGTTCAAACGGTTCGCCCATCCTACCTGCTACGTATGCACGTACAATTTCAGCCATGAGGACGATGTCTTGATCGCCGGATTTGGAGACGAACATATTCATAGCAGGCTGCTCGTTAAATCTTACGAGAACAGGTATGTCGACAAGCGTGGTTTGAATAGACGCTATATCGCCTAAGTGAAGTGTCTCCCCATCCTGCGTGGAACGGATAACTATCTCGTCTAAATCTAACGAAGATTCTTCTGGATTTTTGGTACGTATTACGATATCTCCGCCCAAACTACGAAGCGTACCGCCTGGTATTTGTCGCATCCAAGATGTAATACGATCTGAAACTGTTGAAATACTAATGCCGTGTTCTATCAAACTATCTTGGTCAAGTTCAACAGTAAGTTCATTATCAATATCACCGCCAACTGAGATTGCGCCCATTTCTGCGAAAGACCGTAAATCGTCTCGAACATCACGGATAGCCTGCTTCATAACTTGCTTATCTATGTCACCCCAAAGTTGCACCATAATGACAGGCATTTTTGGTTCTATCCGAGTCACGGAGGGTTTCTCAACATCCGGCGGTAAATCTTGTAAAACATCGATGGCTCGGCGGACTTTTTCTATCGCATCGTCAAAATTATTGGTTCCTTCTTTAAAAGAAACTTGTATCGAAACGCTGCCTTCAAGACAAGCTGTTTGCATTTCATCTACTTCTTCAATATTGATTAGCGCATTTTCAATTCGCTTAGCAATGGAAGATTGCACTTCTTCTGGAGAAGCACCAGGATACGCCATCGTAATTTGAACTGAATCAAACTGCATATCTGGAAAAAACTGCCGGCGCAAATTGTAAGCCGAAAAAATCCCTGCCAAAATAAGACCTGCCATAAGCAAATTAATTGGAACTGGATTGTTTACACCAAACTTTGGAAGGTTCATTCCAGTGAAACCTCATTCGCAAGAATGGAGCGAACTTTCATACCATCACGTAAACTTCCGCCGGGATCAACGACTACAGAATCGCCTTCTTGAAGAAGTGTTTCAAGCACGGCCCAATCTTGGTCTGGAAGCCCAAACTCTGGCAATTCACCAGTTATGGAAAAATCGATTGCAATAGGAATGGATCGAACAATCCCATCCCGTACAACAAGTATCCTGGTGCTGGAAAAGCATGTGCTGATCCGTCAGCTGCTGACGGACGTTTTCCGCATCTTTGGGGTCGCCACCGTTCAAAGCACGTCCGACCCTGACAAAGCGTTCAAGATGTTTCAGGCCTTCCCTTCCGACGTGGTTCTGACGGATTGGACCTATGACTTGGATGGCCTTGATTTCGTCGAACGCATTCGCAAAGACCCCGACACGCCAAACCCTTATGTCCCGATCATCGTGACAATAGCCAACACGCGCATCGAACACGTGAAGGTCGCCCGTGACATCGGCATGACCGAATTTCTGACCAAACCGATTAGCGCCAAATTACTGTATTCAAGGATAGC
>JACNLR010000053.1 GCA_014381385.1 Planctomycetota bacterium
AACTTGCTGCCCAAATTGAGGAGTACGCTGGGCGCAGAAAAGAACTAGGGGAACCAGATTTACCAAACCCAGTTCGGTGGCATTTTATTGGTCATCTCCAACGAAATAAATGTCGTCGTATTCTCCCCCTTACACGCCTGATTCACACGCTTGACTCTCTACGCCTTGCAGAAGAAATTCAGGAAATAGCAGAAAAACGCAATCAGGTGATTGAAGTTCTGTTGCAAATTAATATTTCAAGAGAACGACAAAAAACCGGAATTGCACCCGCAGCGGTTGGGTATCTCCTAGAGCAATTAGAAGGTATGCCCTGTATAAAACCTCGTGGCATGATGTGCATGGCGCCCTTTAGCGAAAATCCGGAGGACTCAAGACCAATATATACTCGTTGCCGTGAGCTCTTTGAAGAGATGCAACTCGATAAATATTCTGGTAATGCGTTCACTATTCTTTCAATGGGTATGTCCAACGATTTTGAGGTTGCAATAGAGTGTGGGGCAAATATTGTTCGGGTTGGCACAGCGCTTTTTGGTGAACAAAGCGTTCAGAAGGAAGCAGCAGCAGAAGCATAATCCCAACGCGCTTGGAGAATGCACCAATACTAGCCGCAGGAGTGAGATTCACGCCTTCGTGTTTCAGATTATCCTATAGCACATGAAGATGCGTGAAATATTAGAGCGTGATCAAACCGTTTTTAGTTTTGAGTTTTTTCCACCAAAAACGGAAAGTGGTTGGGATGCGCTCACGGATAGACTACATAAATTTGAAGCGCTTGAGCCATCGTTCGTTTCAGTTACATATGGCGCTGGCGGGTCAACTCGTCAAAAAACACACGAACTTGTTTGCCACATTGCTTCCAATACATCTCTTGATCCAATTCCCCACCTTACTTGTGTTGGGCACAACGAGGAGGAGATGGCGCAGATTTTACAATCGTATGTTCATGCGGGTATAGATAATATTCTTGCTTTGCGTGGTGACAAATTAAGCGAGGGCGACAACACGAGTGCGTTCGCTTACGCAGCAGATTTAATATCTTTCATTCATGCGTTTGAAAATGACTCGTTTGGAATTGGCGTTGCAGGGTTCCCAGAAGGACATCCAGAAACACCAAACAGATTAGTACAGATGGACTATTTGAAAGCGAAAGTAGATTGCGGCATTGATTGGATATGCTCGCAACTTTTTTTTGACAATCTCGCTTTTTATGACTGGATAGAGCGTTGCAAACTAGCCGGCATAACAACACCAACTTTTGCTGGCATTATGCCGATTCAATCGATTGCTGGCATGCGTAGAATGGCTGAGCTTGCAGGCGGCTCAAACTTTCCAGCGAAACTTCAAAAGCGTTTGTATAAATTTCAAGATGACCCAGACGCTGTCCGAAAGATTGGGACGAGTTGGGCGGCTGAGCAGTGTGCTGATTTACTCGACCACAATGTTCGAGGGATTCACTTCTTTACAATGAACCAATCCAAGGCAACCGAGGAAATTTACGGCTCTCTTGGCGCTACAAGTGGCACGAAACTTCGAAACCCGCAATAAATCATAATTAAGAGTATCCTTACGAAATGCAACAACTTCAACGACTTCTCCTTCTTCTTTTCTGTTCTGCGCCCTTTGTTTCCACTGCAACTGCCGTGGCAATGGCGCCGCCTGAGCCAAGTTTGCGAAAAGTTCCCGCAGCTTGGGTGGGCTTTGGATTAATTTTCATATTTTTCATCGTTGTTGTGGTGATTAATTTAATGTCATCAAAACGCGGCCATCAAGACTAAAAAGGGAAACAAAAATGTCTACTACTCGTAATGGTCTAGTCGCACTCAACACAGCACTCCTTGTTGTGTTGGCTGCGGTTTCATTTGCTCCAGTTTCGGACGCACAGGAGCCCGTGCAGGGACAGTACCTTGCCGTGTCTGGTAACGTGAATGGTTTAAATTCAGGCGTTGTGTACATCGTTGACACCCAACGTAATGGGGCGATGGTAGCAAGCACTTGGAGACACAACGCTGACAGAATTGTCATTCTTGGGAAAAGGTCAATAACAGAAGATGCAGTAAGAGCGCTGAGAAAGTAATACTGATGAATACCTCAACAAACAATAAACCCACAAACGGAAACACCACTCTTTGGGCAACAACGTTCTTTATTGCAGCCCTTATCTTTGTGATGGCTGGTCGGCACACATCAAAAGCAGCAGCAAACAGCGCAAACACGTCCGACGGTATTACTCTGCTTACAACATCAAACGGTCAAGGGTCTGAGTTTTTACACGTCATTGACAATTCGACATCAATGTACATGGTGTATTTCGTAAAAGATCCACAGAATAACCCTTCCCTCGAGGTTAAGGCGACGTGGTTTTTGCCCGCCATGTTTAATTCTACTCAGAATTAAACATCGGTCTGTACACTATACGGATGCGTATACCCGTTGACACGGTTATGGTGCAGCAACGCGCTGCTTCATTCACTCGCCGTTCGATTAAAACTGAGTCGAAATTGCAAGGGCTTTTACTTGCACTTTCTATGATTGACTTGACCACACTTGAAGGCAAAGACTCGCCCGAAAAAGTACGCTCCCTATGTCGCAAAGCAATTACACCCAGTGAAGTACCGCAAGAGCCGCCTCTTCCGTCGGTCGCAGCCGTTTGTGTCTATCCAAGTTTAGTTCGGGTTGCCAAGAATGCTCTTGAAGGTTCAAGTGTTCGTGTTGCTTCGGTAGCAACGGGGTTCCCAAGTGGGCAATACCCCATAGCGGTCCGACTAGACGACGTAAGCCAAGCGGTCGAAGCGAGCGCAGAGGAAATCGACATGTGGAGTAATCGTGGCCCAGTCTTGTC
>JACNLR010000122.1 GCA_014381385.1 Planctomycetota bacterium
GGTAGATTGACGTATAAATGACTTCTGAAATTTTCAGTTGAGGGTCAGACCCGTCGCAACTACTTTTTCTTGTTCTTGAAGTAATCGCCCTTAAATTTGTTTTGGAACTTCTCAACACGGCCAGCTGCGTCAACAAACGATGCTTTACCTGTATAAAACGGGTGTGATCCAGACCAAATATCAACATTCATTTCAGGAACAGTTGCTCCAACAGTCATGACGTGCTCGCCACGAAAGAAAACTTTGCAATCGTTGTGGTATTTAGGATGTGTATCGTTCTTCATAGTTTGGCTCCAAACACTCCCAATTTGTACGGGAGCCCCGTATTGTAGGAATACCAAGCAAACTCTTCAACCCCTATTGGCGAATGCTTGGTTTTTGCTATAATTCCGCTTTCCTATCCCCTATAGCTCAGTTGGTAGAGCGAGCGGCTGTTAACCGCTAGGTCATTGGTTCGAGTCCAATTGGGGGAGTTATACGACAGAAGCCTGTGTTTACGCAGGCTTTTGTCGTCTATAACTCACAAGCATTGCCTTGGGCGCAAGCTATGATGGTGAAAACAGATGATTATGAAACTAACTGTATAGAGCCAGACCCAGAAGTGCCATCAACATTTTGGACTTCAATCCAGAGTGCACTGTTTTCAGGCAACTTTGCCGGCGCTTTTGCATGTGCATGCGAGCTTGTACCATGTGAATGCACTTTTATTTTCAGAGACCCAACACCAGATTCATCACCAATCCAAACGCGTATCGCAGCCGCGGGGGTACCGGTGGATTGAACAATCGAAACGTCAAGAACTGCATTTGGAGTAAGTGAACCTTTCACCAATACTCTAAACGTATTCCCAGCGATGGCGAGTGTTTTTGTTACTTCTGATGGACTCGTTGCAACGGCTTCGTGCGCATTGTCAATAGCACCGGCAGGTGTAACTGCTTTCACATCTTGAGTTGGTGGCTCTGGTGATTCAGTTCCACAACCTATTGGTAAAAGTATCGAAATGGTAGTTAAAATGATTGTTGTATTACGCATGTGATGTTACTCCTGTATGTGTTGCTGAATTCTCGAATACCAACGAAAAACCAGCAGGGATGACGATGAGATTTAGTATTGTAGATGTAAGTAAACCCCCTAGGGTCACAATTGCCAGTGGGGATAACAACTCACTACCGGGTTTACCTGCAGCAAGGGCAAGAGGGGCAAGCCCAAGTGCAGCAGCAAGCGCAGTCATCAGAATTGGCACAAGTCGCTCAGTCGACCCTTGGAAGATGGCATCTCCGATTGGCACACCCTCATTATCCATCAGATGGTTGTAGTGATTGACGAGCAAGATGCCGTTTCGGATGGAAATACCAAAGAGCGTTATAAATCCAACCATGCTTGCGATAGAGATGACTGGAGCAATGTACGTTCCTCCAAGTCCAAAGAGAGCGATGGTATTTGACACCAACCCGCTTCCCTGGGTAATGTAGATTGCTGCAATACCGCCAATGAGCGCAAGTGGCATATTCACCATGACAAGTAGCGCTGCGCGCATCGAGCCAGTTGAAATTTGTAACAACATAAGAATGAGGATTGCAATAGCAAACCCAGAAGCAAATATAGTTTTCGTTGCAGATTGCTGCGCCTCAAACTGTCCTCCGTAGTGCACGGTATATCCAGCTTTCGCAACGATGGGGTCAACGACTATTTGTACTTGAGCAATGAGATCGCCAAGATTAGAGCCCTCTGCGACATCGAGCGAAACTACTGCTTTCCGTTGCGCGTTTTCGCGAGTAATTAAGTTACTAGATCGTTCAGGACCAATGTCAGCAACATCGCGCAGGCGAACGGTGGCACCGCTTTGTCCCCGCAGAAGCAGGTCACGAACTTGCTCGATGGTTTCTCGTTGGGAGGGGTCTAACCTTACAACCACATCAAATTGGCTTGTGCCTTGATTGACGGTTTCGACGACTTCTCCGTACATCGCTTCTCGCACTTGCTGCGCAGCAGATGCAGGCGTTAATCCAAACGAAGCAAGTTCAGCATGACGGTAGCGAATTGGCAAAGAGGTAATCATGACTTCACGGTTCGCATTTACGTCTCTTGCCCCTGAGATTGTCTTAAGCACTTGCTCAATATCTTTGGCAACTTTACGCAACCTGTTTAAGTCTTCCCCATAAATACTAATAGCGATTGCAGCTGGAGTTCCAGAGAGCAAGTGGCTTAATCGATGTTCAATGGGTTGCCCTATCATCGTTGTAATTCCCGGAATGGTAGCGAGTACTTTGTCTATTTCTATCCGAATTTCTTTTTGGCTGAATCCATCGTCGATGGAGACCTCAATTTCAGAACTACTAACGGGTTCCGCATGCTCATCTCGTTCGGCGCGTCCTGTTCGGCGTGAAACTGAATGTACCCCCTCGATAGATGCAAGTTGTGTTTCAACATTTGTTGCGAGACGATTACTTTCCACAAGCGAAGTTCCTGGAGGTGCGAACAAAAAGACGGTAAAAGTACCCTCGTTAAAAGACGGAAGGAATGAAGTACCAAACGTACTCGCAAGTAGCAACGCGCCAACTGTTGCAGCGGTGGCACCTGCTATGACAACACCGCGAAAGTTGAGCGTCACGGTAAGTGTTTTTGCGTAGAGCCGCTTTAGTTTTCGAACGAGCCACGATTCTTTGTCGTGCCCTTTACCAATAGACGTACCGAGCAAAATCTTGCAAAGTGCTGGTGTAAGGGTAAGCGCAACTATAAGCGACGCGATAATGGAAATCATGTACGTAAGCGCAAGGGGTTGGAAGAACTTCCCTTCAAGCCCTTGCAAAAAGAGAAGTGGCACGAAAACTAAAACAATGATGACTGTTGCAAAAACCATTGCAGGCCTGATTTCGTTACTGGCATCAAAAATCACTTCGACAAATTGTCGTTGTTGATCACTTGGCAATGTGTTATTTTGTTTGAGACGACGAAAAACGTTTTCGACATCAATAATTGCATCGTCTACCAGAACGCCAATGGCAACGGTTAAACCTCCGAGCGACATAACATTAAGTCCAAGGTTCAATGCGTCCATCATGAGTAATCCGATTGCCAGTGAAACGGGAAGCGCGGTAAGTGTAATTATTGTCGTGCGTACGTTCATAAGAAACAACATGAGAATAATTGCAACTATGACAACGGCTTCTACTAGCACAGTCGTTACGTTGGATACTGCACGGTTGATGAAATGCGATTGTCTGAAAACATCGCGGTTTAACACCATGCCCTGTGGTAATGTTTTTTCAATTTGGTCAAAAAGAGCATCTACTTGCTCGGTTAATGCGAGCGTGTTTGTGCCGGGTGATTTTTGAATAGAAATGACAACGGCGGGGGAGCCATTGTCAGATCCTTCACCACGTTTGAGCGATGGCCCAAGCCGAACATCAGCGACTTGACCGATCGTTACAGGAACACCGTCGTGAAACGCAATTATTGTGTTTGCGATGTCACTCGCTTGAGTCACTCTACTTTGTTGGCGGATTGGAATTTCAAAGCTGCCAACATTTGGCAAGTAACCAGCACTCGCGGTCGAGTGTGCGTTGCCTGCCGCTTCAACAACATCTGAAATAGTTAACCCGTAAATACGTAACCTTTCTTGATCTACGTTTACTTGGTATTCAGGAAGCTCGCCGCCGATGGCAACAACTTGGGCAACACCCCCGATGGCGAGTATTTTGTTTCGCAAGTCAAATTCTGCGTAGGAACGAAGTTCTAAGGGAGTTGCTATTCCACTAGGTGACGAAAGTGAAATCAGCATAATTTCACCAGCAATTGAAGTGATTGGTGTAATGAATGGCTCAACACTCGGAGGTAAGTTCTCCCGAACAGTTGATAATCTTTCCGCTACAAGTTGTCTAGCATCGTATAAGTCTGCGCCCCAATCAAGATCAACCCAGACTATCGAGAGTCCAATTGCACTTGCGCTACGTACTCGACGTACACCTGTCATGCCGTTTACCGCAGACTCGATTGGGAATGTTACGTACTGCTCAACTTCGTCGGCGGCAAGCCCGCCGGCTTCTGCCATTACAACTACAGTTGGTGCGTTGAGTTCTGGGAAAACGTCGATGCTCATACGCGGAATCTGATACGCAGCGTATCCAGTGACAAGCAACGACACCAACACAATGAGTGAAGAGTAGTGAAGTGAAAAGCGAATCAATGCTTTCAACATGGCTTAATGCTCCCCTTCGTGGAACGTTCCATCTGAGTGGAAGTGCCCACCCTTTTGAATGGAACCACTTGTCGCGAGCATAAGCTGGAAACCACCATCAAGCACTACTTCGTCTCCATCGGTGATCCCAGAAAGAATCGCAACCCAGCGACCATCATTCATACCAAGATCTGCTTCCATTCGAATCGCTTCGTTTGGATTGTCTGGAGCACGCCTAAAAATTATTGGTGTTAAACCATCTTGCTGCACGGCTGCTAGTGGAAGAGAAAGTTCAGGTATGTTCGTTGACTCAGTAATGATTTCAAGTTGCGCTGTCACGCCAGGTTTTGCCCACGAAGATAATTCATTTGGGATAACGTACAAATCGATTGTTCGATCGTTTGGATTGCCTATAAGTCCAAGTTGGAGTGTGCCGTGCATGGTGTTTTGGAGCCCAACGGCATTCCCTGAGGATGTTGGAGTTGGCGGAACGATGTTTACCTCTAACCCATTTCGTAAAACACCAAGATCGCTCTGCAAACCGGATGCATGAAATCGTAGTTTGTTAGGTTGCACGACTGTAAGCACATTCGTTTGTCCATCAACCCAAGCGCCATTTGTTACATCCAACGACTCTATAACACCCGAATTGGTTGCTGTAACTTCTATTGTAGAAATATCGCGCCACCAATTTGGTGTATCAATTGGGATTGGTATATTCAATAGGGAAGATGCTGATTCCAGTGCTAATTCAAGACTCGATTTTGCTGCACGTAGTTCAACTAACGTCTCAGCATAGGAAGCATCAAGCCGTGCGTCTTTCTCGCGAAGGTCAGCGTATTCTGCTTTGGCATTAGCATATGCAGCTCGAGCTGCAGTTAACTCTCGTAAACTTCCACCGCCAGCTTCTCGAATTGCATTGAGTTTTTTAATGCGCTCTTCCCACAAGTCAACGTTTACCTTCACACTGTATTCGTGCTGTTCATGTGCAAGATACAGTGGATTAAACATAGATAACTTTGCTTCAAGTTGTTGCACAGATGATTCGTGGCCTGCAATTGATTGTTGTATTTCTCGCCATGGAGGAGAATCAATGCTGTATAAAAGTGCCCCTTTGGCAACATTTTCAAACTGTTTCACATAGATTTCTACTTTTCCAGAGAGCATCGTTCTGTATTGGCGCTTTGCAGAAGGTACATACTCAAAACGTCCGGGCGCCCTTAGCGTGTCTTGTATTTTCCGTCGCTCAACTGCTGCGAAAGTAATTCCCAAGTTTGCTCGAACCGCGGGTGGAATTGCAATTCTATTTTTTGGTACATTTGTGTGTGATGTAGCAGCAGGAACTGCAGGTGTCTCTTGCGTGTCATTTCCACACCCTTGCAGAATATATATTGAGAGTATTGGTACGAGGATTGTTAATTTTGTTTTCATTGCACACCTCCGAGTGTGGCATCTGTGTTTAATTCTCTGAGTATTGGGGATGTATTTAACTGATACGTGGGGCCAAGAATACTTTGCACTTGAATCGCAGCGTCGAGCTGCGCAACTTGCAAATCTAAAAGTTTCTGCTTTGCGGAAAATTGCCGCTTCACAGCTTCAAGTACAATGAATGTGTCAATCTCACCAAGAGCAACAATCGCGTTGATATCTTTCGTTTGTTCTTCAAGCATTGGAACGATTTCGTCTTTAAAATAGGAGTGTTGACCATGTTTTACGAGCAAGATTTGGTTTGCGAGTTCTAATTCGTTAAAAAGTCGCGCAAAGGTAGTCTCAGCGAGTGCTCTTGCAACTTCTCGCTGAGTTTTGGCATTGGCAATGCCTGCTTGATTTCTATTCCAAATGGAAAGGGGGATAGTGATTCCAAACAAGACACGATGATCATTAAATTCACTGCCGTAACCAGAACCAATGACAATATCAGGATACTGTTTTTTTATTTCAAGACGGAGCGTCTCCTCTGCAGTTTGATACTTGGCAAACTGAATAGCAAGTTCAGTGTTTGCATCTATGATGCGAGCAGTTTCATCTTCTACAAGCGTAACTTCGACTGTTGGAAATGAAGGAAGAAGTGTCCCAGAACTTGAAGGCGGTAGGCCCATCAAAGAGAGCAACGCAATTTCCGTTTCCAAGAGTTGCAGCGCTTCTTGTGCTGCTTGCATTTTGATACTTGCAAGTTCAACGAGTAAAAGACGGTGTTCAACGCGGTTAATTTCACCTTCTTCGACGAGGGAATTTGCAATAGAAACAATACTTTCGAGTTGCTCGATCGCTTCTTGAATGAGTTCAACTTTCAAAGTTGTTGCCGTCCAATGCGCCCAGCGCGAACGAAGTTCTATGCGGAGGGTCCACTCAGCGTGGACGATTTTTCGTAACTGCGTTTCATAAGCAGTACCTGCACGCGACTTTTCTACTGCAAGCCGACCAGAAATGGGAATCGTTACATTACCCATTACACCAAACTCAAACGGCGCTGAGGGCGATGTAATTTCAGCACCATTAAAACCAAACACCGGATCTTCCCAGAGACCAGCGGTTTCAAAGTTTGCAAGTGCAACTCCCGCTTCAAGACGTGAAACACGTAAATCTGGATTGTACAACAAAGCGATGACTTCGCCTTCCGCTGCAGAGATGCCGTCCTCTACATTAAACACAATTGGACAGCCACTTGCTTCAGAAAGTCGATCAGCAAATGCTGAAACAGGTTCAACATCGACAAGGCGCGATTCTAGAGAGTCGCTGTATGCACCGATGTCAAGCGGTGCTGGTGTATACGATTGGCAGCCAACAAGAAGGAAGGCTATTGCGGGGAAGCGAATGCTTCTCCAAACTTTGTAATTCACTTTTTAAACTCCATATCAAAATTCACAAAACGCAGACGCGTAGCAATTGCTGCGCGAGCGATACAAGAAACTGAGATATGGTTTATAAGAGGAGTCGCGTTTTGCGCATGACAACTAATTGTTGTCGTGAGACAGGGGGGTAGTCAACGACTGCGAGCCATGTAGTGTTGCACGGCGTATCGATATTCACATTTTGTGTATTTAAAAATTGAAAGACGATTGTCAAAGAAGCCGTATCATCGTCGTCCCTTGGTACGCTTAATAGTGTAATGAGCGCAAGTTCGAGGTCTGTGCAATCGCAGTTATCGATATCTTCGACCTCTGCAATTGGAGCAGGCCAACTACTGTGGTGGCTACATTCCATAGAGCAGTGTTCTACTACCTCTGCAATTTCGTGCTCATGTCCGCCGCCTAAACAGATAGAGACAGTGTTTTGCAAACCACCAAAGACGGCTTGTACCGTAATGGCGCTTAAGAGCAAGATTGTGGTTAACTTTGGAAACATTTCTTCTTCAATATAGGTACTAGTTGGACGGGTGTCCAGTAAATCGTCAGAATTGCATTGATTACTTTCATTGCGACACTATCAAACGCAGCAACAGCTCAAAAAATTGCGTCCAATAAAAATTAAAGACACTCTCACCCCACCTTCATCCAAAGGGTACTATGAGCCACTGTATGGGGGACGGGATAAAAAATATTTAAGGTTGCTTGGAATAGTTCTGGGTTTACAGATGGTAGAATATCGCCATGAGGGAACAGAAAACGATTGTTGATGGTGTTGAGTTTGGAACTATTTTTCAATTCCAAAAGATTTTTGGCGCTATAGCAAGCTCGATGCAGCCAGCGAGGATGCTCGTTGCGTTTGGCATGGTCTTGGTATTACTCGCAACTGGTTATGTATGGGATTCAATTTCAAGCGTTGATGCGTCAACACTTGGCACTTCAACCACCCAAGAGGAAGTTAATCAACAGCGAGCGCTTGCAATTGCGCAAGCTGCAACTGCATTTGGTCACAACGCTCCCGCGGGATCTAGCGAATGGACTGTTGGAATCGCACAGTCGTATGTAGTGCAAGGGTGGCAAGATTTATTGTTCGAGGGTAACACTTCGCTAGAGGATCGCGCAGAGTATGAGAAAATCTACCTTGCCCTTGAACTCGCAAGGCCGCGAGGACCGTTTGAACAATCTTCAGCTTTTGTTTCATCCGCATGGACACGCATAGTGGACGGGGGCTTGCAACTTGACGCAGTGCAAATGTGGGGCGGTGTCGTTGCTATTGTTTGGGAATTGCCGCAGTTGCTGTGGAACGGCGGTTACCACTGGTTCATAAGTTTGTATGGGTTTTTGCTTATATATGTACTCTGCATTGGTGGTGGAGCAATTTCTCGCATGCAAGCATGTTGGTTCTCCCGAGCAGAGCAACTGCGTCTTAGCGAGGCGATTGATTTTTCAACAGATCGTTGGAGAGAATTGTTAGCAGCAGTGTTTGGCCCAGCAATGCTTGTGGCTGCGCTGACGTTAGTTTTGATGCTTATGGGTTTGTTGCTCATGAATATCCCGTGGTTAAACTTTATTGGTGGATTACTCTACGGTGTATCGCTCTTGCTAGGATTTTGTATTGCAATCATCGCAGTCGGGTACGCTGCTTGCTTTCCGATGATTGTTCCTGCAGTTGTTATTGAAAACTGCAGCGGTGGTGAAGCGATTCAGCGCTCATTTGCGTATCTGTTTTCAAAGACAATGCACTATTTTGGGTATGTCTTTGTACTGATAGTTTCGCTTGTTCTTGGGTATCTTGTAGTGCGGTTGGTAGCAAATCTAACGCTTGATATCACGGCAAATATTGTTGGCGCCGCTACCTTTAACAACTCTCTTCACGGCGCTGGCTCACTACAGATGGAAACCGTACCGATTGTTGGCATGGCGTGGTATGAGTCTGGTGCTGGGTACCTTATTGCGCTATGGGAGACAATCGTCCACGACCTTATGATTGGTTGGGTCTTTAGTGGCTTCTTTAGTACAAGCACCATGCTCTACTTGCTGATGCGAAGGGCAAGCGATGGACAAGATGCGCAAGACCTATGGTCGCACGGCATCATCCAAGGAACGAATGTCGTTGATAACGCTGAAGATTAATCAGTGAGTTCGGGCGGTTTGATTTCGAAGATAGATTGTGTTCGGAGAACTACACCGTTCTTTGAGTGCAAGTGATAGGACTGCACGTGCAGTTCTTCGTTATACCGTTGCACGTCAAGAATGCTCGATCCGTAATCGCCACTGTCTGTTCTGTATTCGACGATTTTTGCGCCAGTTTCTTTGCCGAAGTCTGTGAGCTCTTGATAACTATCGCCAAACAAATGGTCGGGGAGTAACTCAATCTGCATCGAATTAATCAGCGTTATTCGATCACCAAATTCTTGTTCATGGTCGCGTTCGCCCGCACATACAAGTGATGTTACGTGACCACGGTCTGGAAGGTCATCGGTGTTTGGAGCGATGACTTCTGTAACGCAGGTGCCTTCGTATTCAAATCGTAATACATGGGATCCCTTGATGAGCCACGCTTCAAAGTTGTACCCATTATGTTCAACGGTCACACTATCCTCTATTCCGAAGAATTCAGGATGAAGGGCAGTCCTAAAAAGGGCCACGCTGTAGGTTGGCTGTTCAATTAGTTTGTCTTGAGCTTGCATTGAAATCTCATGTCCTGAACTTGAAATCCCGTGATTCGGGAAGAAATGGTGTTGCTAACAAAAACCTAACGCGTTTTTGTCCCGCCTTTGTTTTACGTGTGCATTGTTGCCTATTTTATCTAAAAATCAACTAAAAAAACCTTATTTTCTACCAAAAAAAGCAATTCTGGCTCAAACTGTTGCCAAAAAAGGGGTTATGAATGCAAATTTATCAGGGTAATTTTGAGATAACTTCTTGCATATCTACCCAGACTTGCCCTCGAACCTCAGTTGTGTAGTTTCGCAAAAGATACGCGGGGTGGTACGTTGGTAGAACAGGTATATCGTTGTACGAATTCCACAAGCCTCGTATTTTTGTAATGCCTTGATCGGTATCAAGGATGTACTTGGTAGCGGGCGAACCGAGGGTCACAATCACATCGGGTTGAATAATTTCAATTTGTTTTTTAAGGTAAGGACCGCATGCCTGAATTTCTGTTGGTAGGGGCGTTCTGTTTTGAGGGGGTCTGCTTTTGAGAACGTTTGCGATATAAACTTCTTCACGTGTGAGTCCGATTGCTTGAATAATTTCATTGAGTTTTTGCCCAGCAGCGCCTACAAACGGTTCGCCGCATGCATCTTCTTCTGCACCGGGAGCTTCACCTATAAACATAAGCGACGCACAGGGATTTCCTGCTCCAAACACAGTTTGTGTATACCCAGTCTCCTGTGTGCAGTGTGGACACGAATCGTTATGTTCTATTTGAAGTTGTTCGAGTAACTCTTGTTGGCTTGATCCAGTAACGTTCGTTTCTACTTTGCTTACAGGTAGAAAATCAACGCCCATGAGTTTATTCGTTCGTAGGTGACGTTGTGCGATTTCGTAATCCATTGCACACATTTTAGCTGCGCTCAAGGAGAAGTGTTACTGGACCATCGTTGTTGAGTTCGATGTTCATCATTGCTCCAAATATTCCTGTTTTCACAGATACTTTATGTTCGGTTTGGAGAAGTTCACCGACCATCGTTACGAGTGGCTCTGCGATTTCTGGCTTTGCTGCACGGATAAAACTTGGCCTATTTCCTTTCGAGCAATCACCAGCAAGGGTAAATTGACTTATAAGGAGTATTTCACCATGCTTATCAAGAACAGAGCAATTCATTTTGCCTTGGTCGTCTCTGAACACCCTTAGGTTCGCTAGTTTTTTTGCAATCCACGTGGCTATGTTTTGGTCATCCCTCTCCTCAACACCAAGAAATACGCATAGGCCATTTGCGATGGATGCCTCGTACGGAGGGCTTTCTACGGTGATTTTGGCATGTGTAACGCGCTGTACAAGGGCTTTCATACAACCATTGTGACGCTTTTTGCTGATTCGTGGGGTAAAAAAAAGAACCCATCGTTTTATAAACAGACAGGTTCCGTGTGGGGGGCATGTACATCAGAACCTTCGCACCTGAATCTAAACGGTTCCACAGATTTCTCCTCTGAGACTTTTTTTTCAAAAAAGTCTCAGAGGCGATTTTTGGGCCAATAAAAGTCTCAGAGGCGATTTTTGGGCTACAAAAAGTCTCAGAGGAGAATATATGGTTTAGATTTAAAGGAGCGCCATGGCGCAGCTTGAAACGAGGGCAATCCCTTTTGGGTCGCATGCTTGTCGGTAATCAATCAGTTCAATATCTGTGGGTTGCGCTAATTTAAGGATGGCGGACATATTACCAATGGAGCACCACTGTGTTGCATTGTTGTTCCACTTCATCGCAGAGACAAACTCATCAGGATCATTTTCAATAAACTTCGACATCATTTCACGATCATGCCTCTCAACGTCAAACTTTCGTTGCTCATCGACTGCCCTAGGTTCGCCAAACTGTTGACCAACATGGCTCAGGTCCGCAGAGGCAACAAACAAGGTGGTTCCGCCAACATCGCTGAGAATAGCAGAGAGTGTTTCAACAAATTCTTGCGTTGTAGTTCGTTCTGAATCGTCCTCAATCATCTCGTGTAACGGACTTGGAATCAACGCTGCTACAACAGGGATATTCCCGAAACAGTATTGTAACCAAGGTACATGTAATTCGATGGAGTGCTCCGCTGCGTGGTCAATAAAATCAGCAGTAATAGCATTACCGAATTCGTCAACAAGAGCTTGAACTACTTGCTCATCTACTTCGCAAACACCAAGTGGGGTTGTAAAACCGATAGTCGAAAGCACGACACCATCGCCATTCCCAAAATGGTTGGTACCTAGGATGACTACGCGATCTGGTTTTTCTGCTTCGTTCCACGCATAATAAGCCGAAGCGTAATTTGGCCAGCCACGGTCGTAATCAAGATGCGGTGCAACAATCCCCCTTACTTGCTGTTCAAATTCTGGATCTTCAATTTCAGAAAACCACTTTGTCAAATTTTCTTTACAAGCATGTTCGGTTTCACCAAGTGCGCCACTGGCCCGTATGGGAAATGAACCGGCTTCGATAAAACGAGCGGTCGCTTCCGCTTCAAGTTTTTTCGCTGTCGGTCCCCAGAGTAGCCCCACAGAATCTAGTTTTTGCAACAAATCGACAAATTGTTCTGGTTTAGCATTTGTTTTCTTGCTGATATCTTCAACCGCTGTCTCACCGTCAATGAGTTGCACTGCAGCAAAGACGTTTGGTGGGAGTACGAGCGTCTCTTTTGCAAGCATAAATGGATCTCGGAGAGCGATGAACTGCTTGCCCTCTTTTTGAATCGGCCAAGCTTGAAATTGGCGAAGTGCTGGCATTAAAAGGTGTTCTGGAAGGTCCGAGAATGGCATTGGTAACTCCGTGTGGTGAAGTAGGTGGGATTAAACCGTCAAAGGGCAGTATATGCCTGAAGGAACAGCAATAATATGCCAACAATCGCGTTATACCGTATCACCGCTTGCCCTCGAGCGGTGTTCGTTTACAATACGCAATCACCATTATTTTTTAGATACCAGTTATTTGGGAACTCAAGATAGGAACCGCTCGGAAGGATAGATATGAAAAATCACATCAACAAACTCACCGCTCTACTCGCTATTTCGGCGTCAGTCACCCTTCTTAGTTGCGGACAGCCTCAAAGTGAAGCAACAGCAGAAGCGAAAGCACCAGTAGCGGCACAGACTGAATCGGAAGCAAAACCCGAACAGGCGAAAGCCCAAAATCCTTCTGTTAAGCCAGAACTTAAACCAGACCATCCAGCCTCGGACCATCCGACCAAGGACAAGCCTCGAAAAGGCGACTCCTCTGGAGTCAATGCACCACCAAAAATACCAGCGAGTTTATCGAGCGGGGCTGCAAATAAAGCGAATCAACCTACAGACCCAGAACCCCTCAAATCGCAAGTTATCGTAGCAATTCCGGCAACGCTCGATCTTGGAAAGTTTTCAACAAGCGAAAAAGGTACTGGTTCAGTAGCATTGAAAAACACCGGCGACGAAGCTGTGACTATTACAAGAGCAAAAGCAAGTTGTGGTTGCACGACTTCAGACTTTAAAAACGGTACGGTGTTACAACCGGGTGAATCTACAGAAATCAGCGTGACGATGGATGGCAAGGGCCGCGCTCGTAAAATGTCTAAGACTGTAACGTTTACAATCGAGGGCTACCCCGCTGTAAGGTTACCAGTTGTTGCAGAAACGATTTCCTACGTATCAATAGACATTGATCCAGTTACCATTAATGAAGAAACTGGTACAACTATAATCACGTTGAATTCCGTCGATGACCAACCTTTTAAGGTAACTTCGATTCTTCCAGCAATTGCAGATTTACCAGAAGAATCATCTTCAACGCACGAACTGGTCCTCGAATGGGATGCCTTCTGGGATGTTGTCCGAACAACAAAAATGACAATTCGGCTAGACCACCCTTTGTGCAAGGAAATCACGACCAATGTCAGGCTCACAGCAGAGCAGCGACAGAGGTTGAACGCGATTATTTCTGATCGGCGTTCTGGCGATGAACTCCCAACTAAAGACCCAAGTAGACCTCTAACAGGCGATCAACTCGCTCGGTATATTAAAGGTGGACGAGGCTCAAAAGTATTGGAATATATTGATAGCGGTCTTGGTAAGTTCAACGCAACTGACAAAGCTGGTGTTACACTTTTGAGTGCTGCTGCTGAAGCTGGGGATGTTGAAACAACAGTTGGCCTACTTAAGTTGGGCGCACAAGTTGAACGTGTAGATCGCGTGAACCGCACACCAATCATGTACGCAGCACGTTCGAAGAATCCTGAAACAATCCAGATTCTTTTAGATGCTGGTGCTGATATTCAAGCGAGAGATCGACTTGGTAATACACCGCTATCTTGGGCATCCGGTTTTGGGACTTCAAGTGGCGTGCAAGTGTTGATTGACGCCGGCGCGGATGCAAATACCGTCGATACGGTTCTGGGGTACACGCCACTACTTTGGGCAGCTGGATTTGGCG
>JACNLR010000014.1 GCA_014381385.1 Planctomycetota bacterium
GTGTAGCCATCAAGTCTTTTCATAAAGCAGATTGAATAGTAGCATCCGTTAACATTGAAAGTGCGCTTTCAGTCATCCAAGGTAAAGATTCAAGTTGTCTAATGAGTTTTTTGGGCATTGGTTTACCTTCAAGTTCATATTTAGGACGACTTTTCCATCGTCGGTGGAGCCAAAGGTATTGCTCGGGAGCGTTTCGGACCATCTGCTCAATCGCTCGACTATATCTTGCAGTGATGTAATAAAGTGGATCGTCTTGTTCTTTCCATTCGGACGGTTCTATAAAATCAGTAACCGATATTTCATAGTTAAACTTTCCATCTATACGTTTTGCATGCACTGCAGCAATAGGA
Source organism: Planctomycetota bacterium (assembly GCA_014381385.1). Classification (GTDB taxonomy): domain Bacteria; phylum Planctomycetota; class Phycisphaerae; order Phycisphaerales; family SM1A02. The sequence goes on from JACNLR010000014.1 coordinate 351, forward strand.
ATGTCATAGCGCATTGCAAGAATACCTATCGATTTATATGTAGAGGCTAGTCGACCGAAAAATGGTACGAACAATCCACGCTGCCCAGCATTTTGATCTGCAATAAAACCAACACTTGTATTATTTGCTATGAGTTCTTGCAAGATAGGTACGCCACCCCATTTTGTAATGATTTGGAGACCGTACTTTTCACGGATTCCAAGAATCCAATCGTTTAACAATCGATTATCTAGTGGTCTTGCTAGCGCTGCGATTGGGTATCCTAGAACCGATAGCGTGTATCCAAGAAGCTCCCAATTACCGCAATGTCCTGTAATAAAAATTGTTGGTTGTTTTTTAACTAAGCGCTCTGCAATTTTTTCTATACCCGTGAATGTGACATATTTATGATACGTTGTTGGGGTTATGAGCGAAGGCATCTGGACACCCTCTGCAACGAATAACTGGAACATATGCTCCATGGATCGTTTTGCAAGGGATGCGACTTGTTCATCAGACCAGTGTGGAAAACTTGCTTGTATGTTATCTACCGCCCGCTTGCGTCGTTTCGTGTGAAGGGCATAAAACATATCGCCGAAATATTTGCATGACTGCATGTTTAGTGCCATGGGGCAGCAACCCACAACAGAGGCAACAGCTCTTAAGGGTAGGTAGTGTGACCATTGCGTAAAAGTAGACTGTTGGCGTGCCATAGTGCGTGCAATGTTGGGGGCAACAAGCCGAGGCGTGGCTTTATTTTGTCTGCTGACCCGTGAGTATATTTAATCGGTTCGCTGATAAGACAGGCACATCCGCAGCGCGCGCTTTTTCAAGAAGGCGAGCATAATCTCGGTACGCTCGTTGACGAGTCGCATAATTTTCAAGCATTGAGTCGCTTGCACCTCTTCTTGGTTTTGACATTGGCTCTTTGGGTGCAATACCTAAAACTAAAAAGTCTAAATCACCTGGCAGCAATCCATTGTCTTCAACGACAATCCCGCCCCAACTTTTAATCCTATTTTTAATAAAGGTGTTTGTAGTTTCAGGATTACCATCGCCATCTGCATCGAATACGCCATGCACTAAAAATGAAAACACATAATTCGGATCGTAAATAGCGTTAACAATAACGTTGCCTTTGAGAATCGGTTGGTTCGCAGTTGAGCGCTTCACCTTTGCGGTCGAAGTTATTTCTGCAACTTTGACAATTTCAATACTTGCCTTGCCAGGAACCATGCCACGATCTTTACCATCTTCACTATCTTCTTCATCTTCTCGCAATTGTGTTGCGGATTCGTACACCTCAAAGGTCATTCCAAGTCGAATTTTATCAATTGCTCCTCTATTTATGTAAACCAAATCGTTATTCACAACGTCAATCACTTCGCCATCAACCAAAAGGGAGGGGTCAGTTTTATAGAGTTCGCCGATGTTGCGGTCTTTGCGCAGTTGCTTTAATTCGCCTGCCTGTTGTGCAATCTTAGTGCGTGCAGTTTGAAGTTCTTTTTCAAGGTCGCCGATCGCATCTTTTAGCCTACCTCGAGTGTTAGCTGCTTGTTCTGTTCGACTCGTAAACAAATCGTTAACCTCTGAATTGAGTTTTACAGATTCATCTTGAACATCTTGCCACTCATCTTTGACTAAATCAATTTCTTCAATTTTGCTTTTGGAGAAAGCAGTAAGTTGATCTTCCAAAGATTGTATTGTTGCTCTTGCACCCGCTAATTCAGTTAAGTAGGAATCGACCTCTTGTTGGCGCGAATTGAGTCCAGTCTTGAGCCTAACGATCGTTGAAGCTAAGTTGCTGTTTGCTGAAGTTGTTTCTCGGAACACCGAAGTTATTTCTTCTAGTTCGGCGTTCTTATTTCCAGTTAGAATTTGATTGCGCTCATCGAGTTGACTTTTTAAGTAACCAAAAACCGATTCGTTACTGCTCTTGGCTTTTGGTACGAGGTTTTCATTCAACGATTCGCGCTCATCCTTAGAAGCGAACACAGCAAAAGATTGGGTTAGTTTGCCAATCTCCTCTTCCTGTGCCCGGCCACTTGCATAAAACACAATACTCAGAACGAGTAAGAAGACTGTTGCAAGAACAAAAACAACAAGTGAAACGATGACGCCTGTACCGGCATTGCTGCGAATAGCCATAAGAAAACTCTCCAATTGTCACACGCGGGATATGCTTTGCGTGCGAAACATGTAGTGGGGTTACACGGAACCCCATTTAGTGATGGGGTAGTGTCTTTCGTTCGGCGTGTTACGTCAAGTTCATTCTTTGTTTGAATTGAGATTCTGGCTTAAAAAAGCAGTTTTCTTGTTCATATTTTGCAAAAAACGATCTAAATCTATTTCAAATCTCCTAATAGGGGGTTTAAAACGCCCTTGGAAGTATTGCGCGTATTGTTAGTATTTATTGGCGTAAAACTGATGGTATCATAGGGTGTTTGAGCGACGTAATAGTAGATTCGCATCCAACTTAAGAAAGGCATTTC
>JACNLR010000223.1 GCA_014381385.1 Planctomycetota bacterium
TCGCTTTCCTAAAGCGGAGGTCGCAGGTTCGAATCCTGCCGGGCGCGTTTATGGAGTTCTCTACATTTTTTGCTGTTGCTGTTGGCGGTGGTGTTGGTGCCATTCTTCGATACGTAGTTGCAAACGTCGGACAATCGTTGACTACTTCTGAGTTTCCTCTTGGAACCCTCCTTGTCAACATCATTGGTTGCGCTCTCATCGGATTTTTAACAGCGCTCCTCATTGGACCACTCTGGCAACATAGAGAGTTCCTGCGCCTCCTTCTCCTTGTCGGAGTACTTGGTGGATTCACTACGTTTTCCACGTTCGCACTTGACTCCATAGAATTGTTTGATGCTGGTCGAATTCGCCAAGTTGTTATGTACATTATCCTAAGTAATGTATTTGGCATCCTCGCAGCATGGAGCTCGTACAAATTTGGCTCTATACTGTTCGCCGCGCAATCTACCTAACGCTACGTAAAGGACTAACCCAGATGATTACAATTTGTTTACTTTCAGCTATGATTTTTTCGATGCAGGAAGTTGAATCGCAGCCAGAGCGTGAATGGCGAACACCAAATGAAATTTCCTCGCAAATCACGCATCTTTCCGAATCATACGAAGCAGTGACAACTACGATTATTGGTTATTCTGGCAATGGGCTACCAATTCAATGCATGCAAATTGCACGAGTGGGAGATATACCTGTCGACGAGCGCAGTGCTATTCTCCTTGTTGCTGGTATCGATGGGGATCATTTGCTTGGAACTGAGGTCGCATTAGATATTGTTACTTCCGTTCTTGCAGCAGACTCAGAAAAGTTCGAGCCACTACTTGAAACACATAAACTTTATGTCATACCTCAGGTAAACCCTGACGCTGCGAGTTATTATTTTAATCCCGTCCAAACCCAACGACGAAGAAACGTAACTCCTGCTGATAACGATCACGATGGTGTGATAGACGAAGATGGTACTGAGGATTTAAATGGCGATGGGCTCATAACAATGATGCGTGTTCCTGACTTGGAGAAAGCAACGCACTTGGCTAATCCAGACTTACCACGGTTAAACATTACCCCTAAACCGTTGGAAGGTAAAGTGGCTTCGTTCGTTTTATATTCTGAAGGAATCGATAACGATGGTGACGGAGACTACAACGAAGACGGTCTAGGTGGTGTTGACTTAAATAAAAACTTTATGCATGGCTACCAATTCCACGGTGATGGCGCTGGTCACTGGCAACTATCAGAAAGTGAATCCAAAGCACTTGCTGATTTTGTTCTTACGCATCAGGAAATTGCTGCAATCATAGTCTACGGGCAACACGACACGCTATCTAAGCCCTTTGTCGAAAACGGCAAGGACAAAGCAGGCGCACCCCAGAAACTTGCAGAAGATGACGTTGAAATGTATAAAATCATCAGCGAAAAATTTGTAGAACTCACTGAGCTCAAAGAAGTTGAGCAACCAAACTGGGATGGGAGTTTCATCGCATGGGCATATGCGCAATATGGAGTTCCTTCTTTCTCAACCCCGCTCTGGTCAAGGCCAATCATTGAAGATACCAACCAAGACGGCAAAGAAACAAAAGGCAGTGATGAACTTTCCGAAGATACTACGGAAGAAACCGACTTAACACCTTCTGGAGTTGGTGACATTTCTCAGGAAACGATGGATGAACTTTTTCAAGCAGCTGTCGCCGCAGGGTACATAGATGGTGGCGAGGCGAGTTCTGAAATGACACCAACAGTAGAAGAAGCTGAGATGTATTGCAAGATGATGGGTATTGATATTCGCAGAGTACAGAGCAAGAAGGGTTCGAACAAGGCAAGCTCCGCTGATGCTAAATGGTTAGAGTACAGTGACGCGGTTCGTGAGGGAACTGGATTTGTAGATTGGACTCCTTTCGAACACCCACAACTCGGACAGATTGAGATAGGTGGTTGGGTGCCCTACTTTAAAACACTTCCACCAACAAATGCGATCGATGCCATTACGGAAAAACAAGTTTCGTTTCTCGTAGACACTGCAAGTCGACTTCCGAAAGTTCGATTAAGTACTCCCAGTATCGAAAAACTTGGCAACGGTCTTTGGGAAGTAAAAGTAGCCGTCATCAACGATGGTTGGTTTCCAACAGGAACAGCTATGGCTAAAAAAAATAAGCGAGCGAGACCATTTGTAGTTCGCCTCGGTGTACCAAACAAATCCATAGTCTCAGGTAGAAAAGTGAATCTCATTTGGGCGCTAGATGGAAAGGGCACTCGACAGTGGTACAAATGGATACTTCAAGGGAATCAAAACGAGAAGATAGACCTCACGCTCTACAGTGAAAAATTTGGCACGAAAACAATTTCAACCGTTTTAAAAGAAACGAAAGGAGATGGAGCATGATTCGTGTATTCATCCTATTTGCAATCTTCTTCATCCCTTCAACTTCATTCGCGCAGGCGCCCTACCCATCTAAAGTAAATTTACATTTTGATCATTGGTATGACTATGCAGAAATGACAAAAGCACTGCATGACCTAGTTGAAGCGTACCCTGAGTTACTTGCAATCGAATCCTTAGGAAAAAGTGTCGGGGGAAGAGAAATCTGGATCGTAACGCTTAATAACCCAGCAACGGGTAGTGATCGTGATAAAACCGCGATGTTTATTGATGGAAACATTCACGGAAATGAAATCCAAGCTGCAGAAACTGTTTTGTACTCTATTTGGTATCTCTGCAAAAGTTTTGGCGTTATTGACCGAATAACGGAGTTGATTGATGAACGCTCCTTTTACTTTGTGCCTATGGCGAATCCTGACGGTAGAGAAGTTTGGTTTCATCAACCTGCATACCCACATTATTTACGCGGTGGTATACGACCAGTAGACAATGACCATGATGGATTATTCGATGAAGATGGTCCAGATGATCTAGATGGTGATGGTCACATTACATCGATGTGGATTAAGGATGAGCTTGGTAGGTATGAAATTGACGAGAATGACCCTCGGTTCTTTACGAGAGTCGATGCGAACGATCCACCCGGTGGATGGTCTAGGCTCGGTCAAGAGGGCATCGACAACGACGATGATGGAAAAATTAACGAAGATGGTATTGGGGGATACGACCCCAATCGCAATTGGCCTGCCGACTGGCAGCCTGAGTGGATTCAATACGGTGCAACCGATTATCCATTTAGTTTGCCAGAGACAAGAGTCATTGGTGAATTCCTCCTTGACCACCCAAACGTAGCGGCTTGCCAAAGTTACCACAACGCAGGTGGCATGATTCTTCAGGGTCCAAGTGCGTCGTACGTGAAGTATCCGCGCTCTGATGAGCGCGTTCACAGCACCATCGCAAACAAGGGCGCGGAAATGCTTCCGTTCTATGAACCAATGATTGCTTACAAAGATTTGTACACAGTCCATGGTGGTGAGGATGGTTTCACTTACGAGGCGCTTGGAATTGTCAGTTTCACAAACGAACTTTGGTCAGACAAACGGATGTACGCAAGAGAGAGTAACCCTTCTCGTGATGACCGCAAGCAATTTCGTGATCTTCTTCAATTTGAAGATGTGTTTGTACCATACCACGAGGTAGACCATCCAACATACGGGAAAGTTATGGTTGGTGGTACTAAAAAATACTCTAGTAGAATTACACCGCCATGGATGCTCGAAGAAGGTTGCCACCGCAACTTTGCCTTCACTATGTTTCATGCAGATGAAATGCCGTTACTTTCTTGGGGTGCACTCGATGTCAAAAAGATCGGTAACCAATTGTGGAAAGTCACAGTAGAAGTTGCAAACGATAAGATTATCCCTTCGAGAACCGCAATGGCTGCAAAACATCATATTGGTTCGCCAGACGTTTTAGAATGCAAAAGCTCGGGAACAAATAGTGTTGCAGCATCTGGCACAGTGCCTTCTATCCAAAAAACTACGAAACTTGATGCGATTGACTCAGAGATTCCAAATCGTATCCTTGTAAACAATGGAATAAGTGGTAAAGGAAACACGCTCTTCCAATTTATCGTAACCGGTTTTGGTGAAGTAGATTTTACGTACACTGCCCAAAAGGGTGGAGTCCTAGAACAAAAAGTACAACTCAAGGAACAGTTTGTACCTAAGCCAATTGAACACAAGAGAGCCATTCCAAGCAATCCTTCATGACCAATTCTCTTAAACGTAATCTGCGTTTGTATCCGTGGTATGTAGGATTGTTCCATGCTTATTTTTGGCTTCCAATCTACTTTTTGTTTTTTAACAGTAAGCTTGATTTGTCTGATGTTCTTTATCTAGCATCAATTTATTTTGCCAGTGTTGTTGTGATTGAAGTTCCTTCTGGGTGGTTCAGCGACACTTTTGGAAGGAAAAAAACTCTCGTCATGGCAAGTTGTTTTCTCTGTGTTGCATACACATTATTTATATTCGCAAACTCATTTAATCAATTTGTCATCGCTCAAATGTTATTAGCAGCTGGAATTGCTTTTAATAGTGGAACCGACACAAGTTTCTTATTAGAAACTACACAAGAGCTCAATGACGAAGAATCGTACGGTCCATGCGAAGCAAGGGCTATGAAATTTAATTTTCTGGGCACAGCCACGGCCGCTATTCTTGGGGGTCTTGCATCAATTCCAAACTACCGAGGAGCATATATCCTTTCGTTTTTTGGAGGCATAGGCCTTCTAGTAATAACTCTACTTTTCAAAGAACCAATAAAAAACAATAAAGAGGATCGTGTCAATTTTTTCAAGCAGATTGTTACTTGCTTTGCGTTACTTCGAAATGTACGCCTTCTTTGGCTTTCTTCTTTTGCGGTGTTCATAATAATAGTTAATCATATTCCATATGAATTTTATCAACCATATGTTGAGGCGCTCGCAAAAAAATATGATGCGATGAAAGCGACTCCCCTTCTTTCTAGTATTCATTTAACACTCACTATGTTGATTGCTTCATGGTTTGCTTCTCGATCAATTCAAATTAAAAACAAAATTGGCACAAGCGCTACGCTTCTTTCAGCAGCGGGATTACAAATTGCCATCATGGCAATTATGCATTTTTTCCTAAGCCTTCCAGCTGCGATTGTTACTCTATTTCGGAGTTGCCCAAGAGCACTCATGACTGCTCCCCTAAATGTGGCAGTTGCACCTAACGTTCCTGCATCTAAACGTGCCACATTTCTATCGCTTCAAAGTTTATTTGGCCGTCTTGGTTATTCAGTCACACTCGCCGCCTTCGCTACCATGGCTGGTGATAGTACATGGTCCTCAATATCCATAATGTTGGGTTGGGGCATGTGGGTCGGACTCGCTGGTTTTGTTGTTCTTCTTGTAACAAGCCGTTTTAAATAACACCTCTCAACACTGATCGTAATCCCGTTTGCAAAGAACGACGCGCGGGATTGTTTTGTCGCTCCCATCGTCCCAAGGTAATTACATTTTTTTTTGGTTGATTGTCAACTTGGTTTTTTTCGGTTTTGCTGCAGAACTGCAACACGTATTTTTCCCCCAACATGGAAAAAATGGCCGTATCAGTACAAATACTGCAAGTAACACTATCAACGACACAATCCAAAATTGCCATGACGTTACGGGCATCACACTACCGCCGAGACTAAAGTAAATGTGATAAACGAAGCAATCCAAGCAAGAACTGTCATGTAACCAAGTTGTAAGAGCGCCCAATTCCAAGATCCCGTCTCGCGCTTTGTTACAGCAATAGTAGGTAAACACTGCATTGCAAGCACAAAGAAAACTAATAAACTTGCCGCTGTTGGCAAATTGAAAATACGTTTGCCGTCATCGCGTTTTGCGTATTCTATCTTCTGAATCACGCCCACATTTTCTACATCGTCATCCCCTGCCGTAAGGACTGCGAGTGTAGATACAAACACCTCCCTTGCTGCAAAACTCGTCAAGACGCCGACTGTTAACTTCCAGTCGTATCCAAGAGGTGCGAATGCTGGTTCAAAAATTTTGCCAAGTTGACCGGCAAAACTTCCAGATAACTGTGCGGTGTATTCAATTGAATCTGCTTCGGTTAAAAGTTTTTCTGCGGCTTCGGGTTGCGTGGCTACACTTGCTGCTTCTCGCAGCACAATAACACTCTCTGGCGTTGTAGCTTTAGGATATGCCGAAAGCCACCAGAGTATTACGACTATAGCAAGAATAACCGTGCCTGCGTTCTTTAAGAAAACCCACGCGCGATCTACTGTTGTTAACAATGCCGTTCGGATGGATGGCATTTTATACGTAGGCAATTCCAACATCATTGGTCTTGATGTGCCTGGAATAACGGTCTTACGAACAATCAATGCGGTAAACAACGCTGCAAGCGCACCCAAAATATAACAGCCAAAGAAAGCGAGCCCTGCTAGAAACGGCGAATCGATAAATAGCACACCGACAAGAAGAACATAAACGGGTAAACGTGCAGAACAACTAAAAAATGGCGCGACCAGAATTGTTGCGATGCGGTCTCGCCGATCTGGAACAATTCTTGCAGCCATAATCGCTGGTATAGCACAAGCATGCGCTGATAAGAAGGGGACGAAGGATTGACCGGGTAAACCGAATTTACGAAGCAAGCGGTCCATGACAAATGCTGCCCTTGCTAAATACCCTGTATCCTCAAGCAAACTTATGAGGAAAAACAGTAAACAAATTTGTGGCAGGAAAACAACTGTACCCGCAACACCGCTGATTACACCGTCTACAACCATATCGTGAAGGTCGCCTTCAGGTAGTAATCCCCCTACAAATGCACCAACATGCCCAAAAATAACATCCACCATATCCATCGGAAAGGCGGCGAGTGTAAATATGGTCCAAAACAGTCCCATCATTACAATCGCAAAAACGATTAGACCGAGGATAGGGTGCGTGAATGCCTTGTCCACTCGATCCGTGAAGGTGCCCGTTGCAAGTTCACCTCCAACGCTCGAAGCGATTAACTCATTTGCCCAAGTATTTACAACCTTGTTTTCCCCTATAGGTGGGAGTGGTTTTGCATCACGTTTTGGTTTGTTAAGCGCTTCGTGTAGCGAAGTAATTCCCTGACCGGTTCTCGGGTGTACTGCAACTACATAGCACCCAAGTTTTTCGCCAAATTTTTCCGTGTCAATTGTTAGTCCTGACTTTTGTGCGATATCGACCATCGATAACGCCAGAACGCACGGTACATCTCGGTGCAACACCTCGTTTACGATTGTTAAATTTCTTCGTAAATTCGTTGCGTCTGCGACTACAACAACTGCGTCGGGAGGTTCGCAACCTTCGCCATCAAGGGCTTTACGGCAAACGATTGAGAGTTCGTCTGTTGCACTTAAACTATAAATACCGGGTAAATCAGTAAACGTTCTTTTTATGTCGGCGGAAGATGAAGTGCCCCGCCTTGCTTCAACCGTGCTTCCGGGGAAATTTGCAGTCGCACTTCTAAGCCCACACAATCGGTTAAACAATGTAGTTTTTCCGACATTGGGATTTCCAAGAAGTAAGATGGACTTGGCAGCACTTGTTTGCAAGGCAGGTGTTGACATCACTGCAATCTTTTAGTTACAGACACCGCAACGACGTACCATGATTCTGCTGGTCACTTCACGTGAGAGACCAAGTCGCGTTGCTTCGACTTGGATAATGCAAGGCTGCCCCTGTTGACAAAGCTTGAATGATGAGTCTTCGTATAAGCCCATCGATGCAAGTAATTCTCGCTCGTCAAAATCTAAATCCGTTACATGCACAACCGCAGTCTCACTTTCGCCGAGTTGGGAGAGTGGGATACACTGTTGTTCCACAATAGGAGTCATAGGGGTCATATAAATGGCATTTCCTTCTTCAGATGATACTCATTCTCAACTGAGAAACATAATAATACCAATGCAACCATTGTATGGCAAGCGCAACGGGACAAAAAATATCTTTTTCAATAAACCTTGTTTATGGCAAAGTAACAGAGGCTTTTTCGGTGATATTTTCAACTTTATTTTCCGCAAGGAAGACTAGGTCTGCTGAAACCGTTTCTACGCTTATCCCAAGCAGTTTCGCAGCAGCAAGCCGGTAGGAGGCAAGTTGTGGGGCGTAATGCGCAATTAACTCGGATACTGAACTATCCTGAATCTTGTCTGTCTTCCAATCAATGACTTGCGCGCGACTAGCCTTGCCATTCTCATCGTAGTACACCACTAGCCTATCGATTGTTCCTCTCAAATCTGTAGGTTCTTTCATTTCAACTTCGGCAAACTTTGTGCCCTTTTGTACGCGTAATACAAATTCTTGTTCTCGATAGACAGAAAGGTTTTCAGTTGGTTTAGTTAACAGATTCTGAATATCTTCTGACTGCAATGCATTCAAGCAAACTGTTGCTGCATCTTCTAGCCGCTTTGGACCTAGGCGCCCCGCTTCTTCAACAGGAGCAGACACCATCAACGAGTCCACACTAGGTAGAACACCATCAAGCCAAGCGATATCTTCAAACCATTTGTGCGTGATTGTTCCCCAATCAAATGCACTATTCGTACCGCCCTTAAATCGTTCTCCGATTTTAGTCTTACCACCACCTTCCAAACTTGATGGTGATGCAGATGCGAGCCCTTTCCCAAGCATCGTTGGATTCTTGGGCGGTAGAATTGAAAACTCAGGTATTTCGCATGCTTTTTGTTGTTGCTCTATCTTAAATGCATCGGTCCAAGCACTATCGTTGCCTGCCGCTTCCCAAAGGATTGTGTCAGGGTCTTGGTTTCGATCAAAGTCAAGGATTTGCAATAGTAATCCCGCTAATGTTTTATGGCGTGTTGTTTTGCCATTTTTGCTTGGAACAATCATATGCAGTGCGTGTTTAGCTCTTGTCATCGCAACGTATAACAAACAAAGTGCGTCGTTGACTTGATTTGAGTGAGACTCCTCTCGCATAGTCTTATATTCTGGTATTGCCTCGTCAAGAAACTCACTAGCATACATCCCGACTCGTGTTGGTTGCGCACGTTGGATCTTATGAAATTCTAAAGTTCCGGGACTTTTCCACAACGAAGTGTCAAGATCACAAACCACAACCGCATCAAAAGATAATCCCTTTGATTTATGGACTGTCATAACTTGTACTTGCGATGAAGCTGGGTCTGGAACTTGTGTTTCTTCCACTAGACGAACAAAATCTGAGGGCCGAAGTGATTTATCAGAAGCATATTGTTCAGCAAACTCGACGAGTTGCCAAAGACGCAGGCGTTCTCGTTCCTCAACGTATTCAACAAGTGATTCTGCGTACGTGTTGATGAGTTTCGCGTAACCGTGCGTTAATAACTCGCGGCGAATTGCATTCCCAGAAATATTTTCGATACATGGTCCCAGCGGTGATTGCTCTACAAGGAACTTATGTACGGTGTTACCACAGTCATCTGCAAACAATAATACTGAAAGTATAAGTGTAACTGCAGGTGAATCCGTCAACGGATTCCCACCAAATTCCGAAGCTGGTACGTATACATCGCTGGTCCTTAAACCGTGGACGATTCGCTGAATTTGCTGTTTCTGATTCCCTCGTACCAAAATTCCAACCGTCGCAGCGGGCGCATCTGTATGTATTTTTGCAACAACCTCAACAACTTTGTCTACGCAATTTTGTAAATCTGATTTGGATGGGTTTTCGCTGGCTGTTTGTAGAACCGCGTACCCTCTTTTCTTTTTCGTCGGTGGGGCTGAAACATGTGGGTCAAAATCTTGGAGCCACAATTCCGCTGCGTCTGGCGAATGCTCTGTTAGGAGTTGGGCATTCTCAACATTACCAAAGACAGTATTGACTGCATCTAACACTGGTGGTGTGCATCGCCAACTTGCCTTAAGCCGATCTGTGCTCGCTGTTTGAAGTTCTGACTCAAGCCCGCGGAGTAGCGCTGGTTCACCACCTCGAAAACCATACAAACTCTGTTTTACATCCCCTACAAAAAATAAGGAGCGGTTTTGCATCGATTGATTGATTTCTTGCACTATTGGTTCAAGCACAGCCCATTGAGTCAAAGAAGTATCTTGGAATTCATCAATCAATAGGTGATCGATCGCACCATCCATCCGATAATGCAATTCCAGCAATCTTGCTTCATCAAGGCAATCCATTGCGCTGCTAGCACCGAGACTATACGTAACGTCATCGAAAGAATACAACCCACACGCATGCTTGGCATGCATCCAATACGCTTGGAATTCTTTCATAAGTTTGTAGGTGCTCTCGTTTTTATCGAGCATACAATTTGCCATTACAGCCAACCCATGTGAGATGAGTGGTGTGTATACACCCTCGATTCGTGGATCCATTTCTGCTCGTGAAAATTTTGAAGAACCCTCTATGACTTTTGGAGCCATACCAGAAGTCAAAAATGCTTTCCAATCTCCATTACGCATATTAATAATGGCTTTTGCCAAAGCGTTACGTTGCGATTTCATTGCTAGGTCCAACTGCGACGCTCTTAAAATATATTCATCCACTTCGTCTTGAGATAGTGGATTTAATCGTTTACCCCATGTCCATACACTAGCATCCGCACCCCGGATTCCCAAAAAGGCATCGTCTTTAATTGCACGTAACGTGTTGCTGATAGGAACCTTGGCGCCTGATCGACTCAGATAAAGTTTAGATGCCATCTGATCTGCTATTGCTTTGTCTTTTGTAAACTCAGTGACTGCTTCTCCAAAAATTCGCTCTTCATTTACTTCATCTAAGATTGACCACCCCTGCGTAAACTCCAGCATGTCAGAGAATGCCAACGCGGTTTTGACGAAGAAACTATCTATTGTTCCTATATTTAAACGTTGCAGTGCTGCGACAAGTTTTTGGAGTAACACTACGCAGTCTTCGACATTATTTATCTCAGGAACTTTGTCTCTCAACTCTTTGAGTTTATTGGGTTGCAAAATCGCTTCTGAAAGCATTTCTACAATTCGATCTCTGATTTCACCAGCCGCTTTCCGACTAAACGTCGTTGCAAGAATTGTTTCCGGTTCAAAACCAAACTGCATCAAGCGAATAAATCGATATGCGAGCAGTTGTGTCTTACCCGAACCGGCTAGGGCTTGAATAATTTGAACCGGTTCGAAATTAGTCATCAGAGTTACCACCCGTTTCTGTAACTACGTTGTTATCTTGGCATACCCAAGAAAATTCGTCACTGAATTTTGGTGCTGGGTCGATGGGAACATCAGAGTACATATTATCTAAAATAGAATTGATTGTTCCGTCAATTGTATCTTGCAAAATGTCTTGAATAGCACCTTTGGGTGTTAGCAAGTCAATTCCACTTGTTGCTTCTTGATCTCCAATTTTAAAATATCCAAGCGATACGTTATTATCATCTAAATTATGTTCTTGAAGTTCTGGTATTTCAGAAAGCAACTCGCGGTATAGGGGTAATTGCAAATCAATCCATGAATCCCTATTGAAGTGTGCTCTATTTGCAGTTAAAGATCCAGTCTTGTAGTCTAGGACTCTCACTTGTCCATTACTATTGACCTCCACTCGATCGATAGTTCCGCGAATCTCAAACTTCCGGCCCATTACATCTAATTCTTTCGTAAAAAATCGTTCTGCGCTAACGATTTTCCATCCCCCAATCACACTTTTTGCTTGATGTTTCGCAAACTCTTTCAAGCGAAATCGTGCCATCTCTAGTTGAATGGCTATTTTGGGACTAATCCTTGAACCAAGTTGCTCTTTTGCGACTTCATCAAGTGCTGCAAAAACTACTTTTTCAATTTTCCGCACATCCGAAATGTGATTCATCGCAACGTCTTCACCGAACCGCTGTAAGACACTGTGCATAAACGTCCCAAACAATTTTGCATCGAGTTCTGTTTGGCAATCTTCTACAACTTGCAATTTCATAACATGTTTTAGCCAAAACCTGTACGAACACGCTAGAAAATCCTTGAACCCAGTTACACGTAATTTTTGCAAAGGCTCAAATTTAAAATCAGATGGTTTTGGAATAGATATACCATTCCCAAGTTTCAGATTCGAATATTGCGGTGGCACTTGGGGTTCTTCATTATCTACCGAAACAACTAATCGACCCGCGCGCTTTGCCAAGTCGGTAGTTGATGCACAACGCATCAATAACGGGCTTGGTGTCAATGGGTCTCCCTCTAGATTTTTTCTGCCAACGATCCAAGTCACTTGCCCATTCTCGGCTCTCGATTGCTGCATCGCAATGACTGCGTGCGCATCTCGAGCCATTCGCCGTTCAATCGTTTCTAACCCTAGTGAATCACGGATGTGGTCTGGGAAATATGCATCGCTTGGATTGTTACTTCCTCCAAGGTCCAAGCTCATTCCTACAACGATTAGATGTGGTGTATCAACCATCATGCCTTCTAGCCAGCCGACAGTCTCTATTGCAAGCGGGTCTGGAAGTTCTGGGATTGTTTCACTTTGTAGTTCCTGAAGCATAAACCGAATTATTTCAGACAATCGTACATTGCCTATCGCCTTACATACCCCTTCGCTAATTGCATCAAAAGTATCGAGCACTCTGAATATTTTTTGCAACACTTTTAACCGCGTGCTCGTTCGGGCAAGTTCATCATCGCCGTAAAAATGCAGCAATAACTCTCTGATTGCTTTAGAACAAGAAATAATTGAACTCGGGTTTCTGTCGAGATCAATATACTGTCTAAAAAAATCAAACATCTCTACATGCAAGGCTTCAAGCTGATCAAAACAACATCTCGAATCTGTTGGAAAGAACCATGTATGTGAACTGATACGTGCTGGAACAACATTCGTGGAATATGCACTTAATTGCTTTATTGTTTCTTCGTTTACTGATGCAATCTTTGAAATATCGTGATGTCTAACAAGTGCCGCGTACGCTGCGTAAGACTGTGAAGAAATAAATTCAGAAATTTCAGTAAGAAGTAGTACTACAGGTGATTGCATTATTTGCATCCCACCCGCGTAACGACTATTCACTTTATGACCGCGAATGTGCCGTTGCAGTATTGGTATAAGTTTTTCATCGGTAGCTGCAATAGTAATCTCATCAACACTTGCTTTGCCTTCAAGCAGTGACAACGCGCGAATTGCTTCTGCTGCTTGTGAACTTGACGATCCTGCAACAGCAATGTCGTCATCTTCAATTTCAATGTTTTTTCCAAGCCAATACGATGCAATGAGTCGTCCGTAAGCATCAAATCCATCTTCCTCACATTTTGGAGCACGAATCAACGCTTCAACCGTGACGTCTTGCGAGAGTAGTTGTTCCAGTAATAGGATTGCTCCCAAGGATAAATCAGACGCGCCAACCACAAAGATATTTTTGATTTCAACTGAAGCAAAATCTGAATGCGCTAATCGACATTGAAGTACTTCAAAAGTCTCGCCTTCAAGTGAAACCGATACATGCTGTTGAATTTGATGTAGCAAACTAAAACGCTCGATAGCTCCGGGTGTTAACCTATCTTGTGCCGCTTCCGGCCACAGCGTATGCTCCATCGAAAAACCGCCATTAGATCCAACCTTGATTGTTTCTAATACCTTTCTTGCAACTTGTAACCAAGCGACAAAATTGTCGTTTTTAATTGGTCTATCACCAATCAGTGATCGAAGAAATTGCGGCGGTTGCGCCCTTAAGAACGCAACGATTGCGAGTATCACAGATGACTTCTCAACAACACGAACCGAGGGAGGAATACATTCCTTAAAAAATTGCGAAGTCGTTACAATCGCTGGCAACGCAACTGCTCGACCTGCCTTATTAGCTTCGTTTACAAAGTACGTCTGTAATCTGCGAGCAAACGCCTGACCCGAAACTAAAATAAGACTGTCTTTTGTGGATCCCAATTCGCCCTCTTCACACTCTAAACTGTGTGCTTGCAACCACTTGGCAGCTTCTGGTAGAAACGGTTTATCCCAGCCCAGAAAGTGTTTTTGAACCTCGGTCATAGAGTGAGAAGAATACCACA
>JACNLR010000090.1 GCA_014381385.1 Planctomycetota bacterium
CCCCAAACAATCGTTTTGAGTGCGTTCACTGGTTGTCGCGGGCTTTACGACGCGAGGCCCGTTCCTTAATCATAGACTTTGGAGTGCAGTGGAATGTGATATCGCATCTGCCTACGCGCACTTCCCGTCCGCGTTTATGGAGTGTCTGCGTGATATCCATTGTGAATTCAATGTTAAATTCTTTCCGGATGCTCATTTGATCGCTGAGTTCGGCGTTAACTTTCTCAGCGTCTCGAACGTTATAAATCGCTGGACCGTAACATGGTCGCAAGAATTTATACGTCATATTTTTACAAACCACAGCATAATCGCTTCCACAATGTTTGAATAAAAACATACCCGCTGCAACCTCGCTATTGCCAAGAAGCGAAGCTCCAGCCATTGCGTTATAGAAATTGCGGTTGGATCTTTTAAATGGAAGTACTGCAGTAAAACGATCGCTAGAAATACGGCGCATAGAAATGCCGCTTCTAAATGCGAACGGTAACCAAATGAGAGAGCAAACTCGGTGCCAAAAGTTGTTTTTAGTACTCAGCCGAGTGATGTATGCTTCAGTCCGTTCCCAAAATGTTAGATTTTCCTCTACCTGCACTTCTGGCTCGGGAGACTCTGGAGAAACAGATTCTGGGGGAGGAGATTTGGTCGAAGAAATACGCATAGTTTTGTACCGAGATTGACTGAGTATTCTATGCTATTGAGCATGAATAGTCGACTTGTTGGATTATGTAGTTGGAGTTTGCACCCCAAGAACCCACGAGAGTTAGTATCAGCCTGCCAAGCGTGTGGAATCGATCATATACAACTCGCTTTACTACCGTTAGTTCACGAAGCTCCTTGGAAACAATGCTCTGATACCCTCAAAGATGCTGGTATCCGTGTACTCAGTGGTATGCTTGAGGCGGAGGGTGAAGATTACACAACTCTTGAAACCATCGCGAATACTGGCGGCCTACGCCGAGATGAAATGTGGCAATCAACAATCGAGCATTCGAAAAGAGTTGCAGATATTGCAGCTGACATGAACTTGCCAATGGTGACATTTCATGCTGGGTTCATTCCCGAAGAGCAATGTGGTGAACGAAGTAAGATGCTTGACCGATTACATGAAATGACAGAAGAGTTTGCAAGCCGAGGGCTTGATCTTGGACTTGAAACAGGGCAAGAGTGTGCAGAAAATGTAGTAACGGTATTGGAAGAATTGTCACAACCTAATCTTGGTGTGAACTTTGACCCAGCGAATATGATTTTATATGGGAAGGGCGATCCTATTGAGGCGATCAAAGCATTGCACCCTTGGGTAAAGCAAGTGCATATAAAAGATGCTAAAGCCACAGAAATTCAAGGAACGTGGGGAACGGAAGTCGTTGCTGGTAGGGGTGACGTACCGTGGGAAACTTTTTTACAGTTAGTACCTGAGAGCGTAGATTTGGTGATTGAACGAGAGGGCGGCGACAATCGAATAGAAGACATTAAACGAGCCAAGGCAATGCTTGAGGAACATGGCATATGTTGAAGTGTATTGCATGCATCGTTTGTTTATGTGGATGTGCAGTAAAGCAACAAACATTCACTGGAGGCGCAGTAGCAGCGGATCATTACTTGGCATCCCAAGCGGGAGAAAAAATTCTACGTAGCGGTGGAAACGCAGTTGATGCTGCAGTCGCAACAAGTTTTGCGTTGAGTGTTGTACGTCCATTTTCTTGTGGGCTGGGAGGGGGCGGGTTTATGGTAATCGATTCGCCAACGATGGAACCTGTGGCATTGAATTACCGCGAAACCGCTCCAGGGAAGGTGGATAAACATTTCTTTGAAACACACAATAGCCGCATAGGTGGAACTGCAGTGGGTGTTCCTGGAACGGTGGCTGGTTTGCTTGCTGCACACGAACGGTACGGAAAACTCACGCGCCAACAAGTTCTTGCTCCTGCAATTCTTTTGGCTCAAAGCGAAATTGAGATAGATTCAGCTTTTGAGAATGCGATTCAAGCAGCAACTCGGGCAATCGAAGCGTTGCCAAAAGAAGACCAATCTACATATATTGAAGCGTTGCAATCAATTACAGTGCAGTTTGCGCATATCGGATCTAGCCAAATATTTCCGCTGCAACGAATTTCGCAAGAAGGCGAATCGGGTTTTTATGAGGGAGACATTGCTAGATTAATTGTCCGTGCAACGGATGGTCACATTACCCCTTCCGATTTGGAATCGTACAAGCCACGCTGGGAGTCGCCGTTGCAAATTGATATTGGAGATGGAAATACGCTTATTTGTATGCCTCCGCCAAGTAGTGGAGGAGTTGCGATTGCTCAAATAATAGGGCTGTTGTCTCGATTGAATGCAATGGAGTATGGAAAGTCAGCAGAGTATTCTCAGTTGCTTATAGAGTCGATGAAACATGCATTCGCCGACCGCGCCGAACATATGGCTGATTCTGCGTTTGTTGATGTACCCGTTCAGGCATTACTGGACGAGAAGTATCTCGATGAAATTGCATCAAGAATAGTGCTGGGAGAAACGCAGGGTTTATTCTCCTATGGATCAGTTTCCCCACCTCCAGATGATGACGGCACGAGCCACCTTTGTGTTGTCGATAATGATGGCATGATGGTTTCTGCTACGGAAACAATTAATACGAGTTTTGGATCACTCGTATACGCACCGGTATTAGGCTTTATGTTGAACAACGAAATGGACGATTTTTCATCGCCAAGTGGTACGAACGTTTATGGACTTCAACAGTCTGACAAAAATTTACCCGAACAAGGTAAGCGACCACTTTCAAGTATGTCACCAACTATTGTTGCGAAGGATGGCATCCCAGTTTTGGCTCTGGGCGCGTCAGGTGGTCCAAGAATCATTTCTAGTGTTGTGCAAGTGTTACTAGATATTCTCTGGTTTGGAGATCAGCCTGTAGAAGCATTGCAGCGAAGTCGAGTGCACCATCAGTGGCAACCAGATCGAGTATACGTTGAAGATTCCCAAAGATCGGGTGAACTACATTCGTATCTTCTTACTGTCGGATACGAAGTAAAACCACGCCCTACTGTCGGCGTGGTACAAGTCATTCATGTCGATGATGGTGTCATTAAACCAGCAAGTGACCCCCGTAAGGGTGGCAAACCAGCCGGTATAAGATAACAGCCGCTGCAGAACCAATCCCGCGGGTCGTTTATCTCTTGTTAACTGCCGAGGGTGTACCGCGTGAATGCAGTAATGGAGGTTCCATCGGCGAGTAGTTCTTGAATTGTTTTGGCCTCGTCGAGCACGTACTTTTGTGCAAGAAGTGTATTTTCTTGCAAGTGTTTACGGACTTTTCCTTCAGCCATCTTTTGGGCGATTTCCTCGTTCTTGCCGGTGTCCTTCGCTTCTTGAATTGCGTTGGCTCGGATTTGTTCAATCTTTTCAGCAGGAACGTCGTCAGCAGAAATACCCATCGGGTCATGGAAGACGATGTGTTGGCAAATGCCCTTGACAGTTGCGTCATCTATGTCACCTTCGTATTGAAGTAGACAAGCGCGTTTGCCATCGTGGTGGATGTACTGACCGTAACTTCCCCCACTGTATTTGAAACCTCGAGCATAATTCGCGTTTTCACCTGTTGTGATTCGTAAATCATCAACTAGCTTAAGAATGTCATCACTTGCGTTTACATCACCATCGTTTTGATCGAGTGCGAGTTCAGCAATTTTTTCAACTGCCTCAACGAAGTTCTCATTTCGTGCTGTGAAGTCAGTTTCTGTTCGCACTTCAACAATCACAGCACAGCAGTCTTTTGTAGCAACACAGATTTTACCTTCGCCAGTTGTTCGTTCTGTGCGAGTGTCCATTTTGCCTTTTTTCGTTTCGCGCAACCACTCTTCAGCAGCGGTAGGATCACCGTTAGTCTCGGTGAGCGCTTTTTTACAGTCCATCATGCCAAGGCCAGTCTTTTGGCGAAGGCCCATTACGTCTTTTGCGGTAAAACTCATAGTTGATTCTCCGATAGTTTTACAGTGTTTATGAATTGTCAGCGTCGTTCGCTGGTTTCGTTTCTTCTTGTGCTACTGCTGTAGTAACACCGTCTGTTTCTTGTGCAGGTGCTTCTTCGTCAGCCTTGAATGTCGTTCGACTTGATCGTTGGCGATTTTCTTCTTGAGAAGCAGCGTTCCGTGCTTCGTCTTCGGATTTCTTTTGTGCTGCAGCTTCTTTCGCCCTTCGTCCTTCTAGTCCAGCATTTACTGCTTCCATAAGAGTGGCGATAACAACTTCAATTGAACGAAGTGAATCGTCGTTACCTGGAATAGGAAGGTCTACAAGTTGTGGATCACCGTCAGTGTCTACGAGTCCGATCGTCGGAATGCGCAGTGCTTTTGCTTCGCGGAGTGCATTCGTTTCGTTGTTTGCATCGATGACGACCATCACGCCGGGTAATTTATTCATATTACGGATGCCGTCAAGGTTCCGAGTAATCTTTGCTTTTTCTCGCATGAGTTGCGAAGTCATTTTCTTAGAGTACGACTCAATCTCTCCTGAGTCTACAAGTTGCTCAAGTTCGTTGAGTCGTTTGAGGCGAGAACGGATTGTCGCAAAATTTGTGAGCGTTCCGCCAAGCCATCGTTCAGTAACCCATGGCATGCCAGCGTCACCCGCGTATTTTTGTACCGATGATTGCGCTTGTCGTTTTGTGCCAACAAAGACAACGTCTTTGCCGCTTGCGACTGTATCTTGGATAAACTTTTTTGCACGGAGTAACCCTTTGACAGTCTCGCGAATGTCAATAATATGTAAACCGTTTCGTACGCCCCAAATATACGGTTTCATTTTCGGATTCCAATTACTTCGGCGTTGACCAAAGTGAATGCCAGCTTCAAGTAAGTTACTGACAACGTCTTTTTTTGATTCGCTCATGAATCTTTTCCTTTGCAGCGACACCGGCAAGATGTGTGGGCAACATCCGCACAAGGGCGCTTCCTTGGTGTAACCGAAATCGGTTACGGAATGAAGTTTCAACCCATGGCGAGCCCACCTCGCTTGGGTTGTGCTCAAAGTGAGCTGAATTGGAGATTTTAGACTACTTTAGCTCTGATTGCAATGCGCAAAGCGGTCGTTGAGTATTTGATGGCTGATATTGCCACCAAAGATTGTCGCAATCGCTCTTCCGGTGACATTCCACCCATCGAATGGGCAATTTCGTGCCATCGAAGCAAAAGTATTGGAATCGATAGTCCATGTGTAATTGGGATCAATAATCGTGATATCTGCACGCATGCCAACTTGGAGTCTCCCCAATTCTGGGCGATTGATAAGGGCTGCGGGGTGGAGAGTCATCATGGACAACATTTGGGGCCAAGTAAGGACATCATCCTCAACGAGTGCTTTGGCGTATAAAGCAAGGGCGCAATCCAATCCAACGATTCCAAACGAAGCATCTGCGAACGGTTTGTTTTTCGTATGGAGAGGGTGTGGAGCGTGGTCGGTTGCAAGAATTTTAATAGTGCCATCAGCGATGCCTTCTTTGAGGAGATTGATATCGCTCAGTTCTCGCAGTGGCGGATTCATCTTCGCCATTGTGCCAAGATCACGGCAAGCCTCGTGGGTAAGCAGGAGGTGGTGGGGCGACGCTTCTCCCGAAATGGGTTGATTATTCGCTTGCGCTTCTCGGAGTAGCGCAACGCTGCTGCCACTACTGAGGTGTTGGGCGTGCCACTTTGCGCCGATGGTCTCATTAATTTGAATATCGCGAGCAATGATTGATTCTTCAGCCGATCGAGGCCAAGGTCCATAGCCAAGTTCTTTTTGTACTATTCCTTCGTGCATAACACCACCGACAGTTGTATTTGGATCTTGGCAATGTTGCATGAAGGGTACGTTGTTTTTTGCGCACTCTTGCAGAACTGCAGTCATCATGGCGTCGTCTTCAACAACGTCGCCATCGTCAGTGATGGCGATGGAACCCGATGAAACCATCTTTCGTATTGGTGCAATCGCTCTGCCCTTGCGGCCAATAGTTGCGCAAGCGGTCGGTAAAACTCTGCATTGGCCGAGTCTCTTAGCATTTTCAATAGCAACTTGCACAATCTCGGGGGTATCGATAGCGGGCGTGGTGTTTGGCATTGTGCAAACAGTTGTAAATCCCCCTGCAATTGCTGATGCAATGCCAGACTCCGTAGTCTCTTCGTGTTTTCCACTGCTTGGTTCACGAAAGTGCACATGGATATCAATGAGTCCGGGTGAAATGATGCAGCCCTCGCAATCGATGCTATCGCAATCATGTGCGTCAATTTTAAAATCGCTTATTTGTTCAACGAGGCCCTCACGAATGAGAACATCCCCAAGGAACTCTTGCCCGTTATTGATGATTCGTCCATTACGTAAGAGCAAAGTGGTCATGTTCATATTGTAACGCACAAAAAAAAAGCCCTGCCAGTAGGCAGGGCTTTTTAACTCGTTCTAAATCAGTATGTTTACTGACCGCCGGACATTGGGCAACCAGCAGGCATTGCACCTTTTTTACCGCCCATTTTGTCGCAACCTTTCATTGCACCTTTTGTCATGCTCGCGCATTTCGCAGGGTCGCAATCTTTCATGTCGCCACAAGCGGCTGGGTCACAAGCACCAGCAGCAGCTGGCTTTGCTTTACCTTTGCTTGCACAGCATGAGCTTGTTCCTGCAGCAGCAGGTTTAGCATTTGCAGCCTTAGCAGCAGCCATTGGGCAAGCATCAGTTCCCATTTTGTCGCAACCTTTTTTAGCGCCTGCGCACTTTGATGGGTCACAGTTTGCTGGATCGCAGTTTGCTGGATCGCATTGAGCAGCGGTAGCGCTCGCGTTTACTTTTTCAGTCTTATTGCAGCCAATTATTGCGAGGCCCAGTACGGCTACGAGGGTGAGTGTGAGCAATTGTTTCATTTTCATATTCTCCAAAGGGGGGGGGTAGTAAGGGGGGTTAATTCAAGCCAAGTTCACATTGTACTAAGTAAAGTACGAAAAGCAACGGAATATATCCATATTCTCGTTGGTAGAATAAGAAAGCGAATGAAAGAGGAAAACATTGCATCTAAATTGGAAAAACAGCGTAAAAAACTCGCTGCGTACGCAAAATCCTTGCCGGAAGTGCCGGGGGTATACCTAATGCGTCAGAAAAACGACGTTTTACTGTATATAGGTAAAGCGAACTCTTTACAAAAACGGGTTGGATCGTACTTTCTGGCTTCTGTGGATGTTGGTCCTTGGAAGCAGGGAATGCTGCAAGAAATCGATCATATTGACACAATCGAGTGTGAAACGCAGTGGGAGGCGCTCTTGCTTGAAGCCAGACTTATCAAAGACCACAGGCCAAAATATAACACCTTGCAATTAGATGGCAAAACGTATCCCTATTTAGCGGTCACGATAAAGGATGATTTTCCAGGAATCTTTATTACGCGCACACCAAGTGATAAGGAATTCAAAGGGGCAAGATTATTTGGACCTTTTACTTCTTCTGGGGCACTGCACCGTTCTATTCATATGTTGCAGTCTGTGTATAAGTTCCGAACATGTCCATTAGATATTCTTGAAAACGACAAATCAAATGCGTTTTTTCGGCCGTGTTTATTGCACGCAATCAATCGGTGTTCCGCACCTTGTGCAAATAAAATCACCAAAGAAGCATACCGAGAAGACATCAATGGATTTCTCAGGTTTCTGACTTCAAAGCGAAGCGTTATGTTGCGTGAGTTGCAAGAGCGAATGGAGTGTGCGTCAAAGCGAAAAGCATACGAAGAGGCAGGGAGCATTCGTGACCAAATGGAGGCACTGAAAAAACTTGATGATCGAGCATCAAGCGATGTGGAATGGCAGTCTGAAGTAACAGTATTCGCACAGAGTCCGACCGCTGGCCTACGTGCTTTGCAAAAAGCGCTGGGAGTCAACAAGGAACTTCGGTTTATTGAAGCGTTTGACATCGCGCATTTGCAGGGCGGCGAAACAGTTGGAGCAAAAGTAAGTTTTGTCGATGGTCGACCGCACAAAGATGGATACCGAAGATACAAAATAGCATCAGCACGCAACGATGATTATATGTCCATGCGCGAAGTGATTTCTCGAAGGTACCGAGATGCCGGTGAGGGGAATGAACTGTACCCAGATGTAATTGTGATTGATGGAGGCAAAGGGCAACTCAGTGCATCGATGGAAGCGTTCGCGCAACTCGCTAAACAACCACCGCTAGTTGTTAGTTTGGCCAAAAAAGAAGAATTGATTTACATGGTCGATAGAGAAAATCCAATAAAACTTGGTAGAAACAATGAGGGATTGAAACTTCTTCAGGCAATTCGCGACGAAGCCCATCGGTTTGCACAGCACTATCATCACTACTTGCGCAACAAAAAAACGTTTGGAGATTCTTGATGCCAGTTGTCGAAGCGACGAACGATGGTGTTAAAATATTCATCAAAGTTGTGCCGAATGCATCGCGTGACGAACTTTCTGGTGTTATTGGCGACCGTCTGAAAGTCCGAGTGAAATCGCCTCCCGAAAGCGGTAAAGCGAATACTGCGGTTGTTTTGCTTCTTGCAAAATTTCTCGATGTGAAGAAAAACACCCTGGCTATTTCACAGGGGACTTCAAGTGCACACAAAACAATAATTGTTCGTGGCATTTCTATTCAAGAAGTACTATGTAAAATGAACTTGTAAGGCAATTCAGTGTGGTAGCATCCCTGTTTAGGAGAACCAGAAAATGGCATCAGGTACTGTATTTCAAACGATTCTTGATACGATCCAACCAGTAGCGCAAAAGCACGTCTGGGGCATAATGGGCGATGCAATCAACCCCCTTGCAGATGCTTTGCGCACCGACGATCGCTTTGAATGGATGCACGTTCGGCACGAAGAAGTTGCGGCATTCGCAGCAGGTGCTCAAGCAAAGTTGACAGGAAAACTTGGCATTTGTGCTGGTACAGTTGGGCCCGGAGCAATTCATCTGTTAAACGGTTTATACGATGCTTCGATGGATCACGCACCTGTTTTAGCAATTACTGGGCAAATCCCTCGCAGTGAAATGGGTAGCGATTACCATCAGGAAGTTAATCTTGATCGGTTGTTCGATGATCTCTGTGTCTATAATCGAACAGTAATGGACGCGAGCCAAATGCCTAGGCTAGGCGTGCTTGCTGCTCAAGCAGCAATGGCGAAATCAGCAGTTGCGCATCTCTCAATTCCATCTGATGTAGGTCCCAGCCATATAAAAGACAGCGGTGTTCACCGTGTGTATGTTTCTGGTTCAGAATTTATTCCGGCACAACACTGCCTAGAGAAGATCGCAACTGAAATTAATAATGCTAAGACGGTGACATTGCTGGTTGGTTGGGGCGCTCGGGGTTCAACAAAAGAAGTGCTTGAACTTGCAGAAAAATTACAGGCACCGGTGGTGCATTCCCTTAAAGGGAAAGCAGTCATTAATCAAGACAATCCATACTGGGCGGGTGGGATTGGATTGCTCGGGACAACAGGTGGTGTTGAAGCGGTACGACATTGCGAAACGCTGGTATTGCTCGGAACGGATTATCCATACAGGCAATTCTTGCCAGACAATGCAAAAATTATTCAGATTGATATTGCTGCAGAGAGAATCGGACGACGTTGCGACCTTTCAATAGGAGCAGTTGGACATATCCGCCCCACAGTTGACGCTTTGCTTCCACTCATTGAAAAGAAAACAGATTCTACGCACCTTGAAAAAGTGCAAAAGAAAAAAGATTCATATGAAAAAACGATGCAAAAGAAAGGCGATGTCAAAGGTTGCAAAGCACCTATTCGCCCACAAGCCGTGGCGCGTGCTATCTGCAGGCATGCTACCGATTCGGCAATCTTTACTGCGGATACAGGCGAGCTTCCCGTTTGGATGGCAAGGCACATTCACATGAAGGGGACGCGTGATTTTTTAATGTCTTTCAATCACGCATCGATGGCAAACGCAATGCCCCAAGCCCTCGGCGCACAGGCACTCGACAAGGCAAGGCAAGTTGTCGCACTTTGTGGTGACGGCGGTTTTACCATGTTGATGGGTGATTTTATCACTGCAGTGACATACGAATTGCCAATCAAATGTGTTATTTTCAATAACAGTAAACTTGGGCTCGTTAAAATGGAAATGGAATCGATGGGGTATGCGGATTGGGGTATTGATTTGAAAAATCCAAATTTTGCTGAGTGTGGTATCGCCATGGGGGGGCAGGGTATTCGTATCGAAAACCCCGAAGATCTTGATGAAGGAATCAAGCGTGCCCTCGAAATGGATGGCCCTGTTGTTGTTGACGTTGTGACTGACCCCAATGAACTCACCATGCCTCCTGAAATCATGCCAGCCCGTGGTTTTGGATTCGCTCTGAGCAAAATCAAAGAGCTCGCAGTGTCCTCAAGTGTGTAAAGCAGAAGCCATGAGCATGAGCAAATGATTTACCCCATCTAGCGGGTATCAATCAAAAACAGTTACGCTGGAGAAGGCACCACATCGCCAGATGTCGATTCATCGGAATCGTTTTCTTCGCTCGTAGTGGGTTCTTGGAGCGTGGTTGTATTTGCTTCATCATCGAGTAAATCACCAATAAAAGAACGGGTAATGGATTCGCCGCGCATGAGCGCTTCAAGTTCATCAGCTTGTAGCGTTTCATATTCAAGAAGCGCGTCTGAAATCGCAACCACTTGATCCCAATGCTCATCGAGAATCCTTTCCGTTTCAGCATATGCTGCGTCGATCAATCGTTTTATTTCTTCGTCGATAATTCGTGCAGTATCTTGGGAATAATCCTTGTCTGCAAATATCGCTTCACGATTTGGGTCTGGAGAGTACATGACGAAACCAAGTCGATCCGACATGCCCCAATCCAGGATCATATGCCTTGCGTAACTCGTTGCCATTTGGATATCCATTGAAGCGCCGCTTGAAATGTCTTTGGTTTTACGGCGTTCTGCTATTCGACCGCCACAAAGAACACGCATGGATGCTTCTAAGAATTTACGGTTATAAAAGTAGCGATCTTTTTCTGGCAAGCTAAATGTTGCGCCGCCAGATTGTCCGCGTGGAATAATCGTAACTTTATGGACTGGATCAGCGTGGGGTAACACTAATTGCACAACAGCATGGCCAGCCTCGTGGTACGCAGTAGCAACTCGTTCGAGTTCTTCTACTTTACGACTCTTACTTGCTCGGCCCCAGCGAATCTTGTCCCGTGCTTCATCAAGATCAAGTTGTTCAACAAAATCTTTGTCAGAAAGCGTTGCAATAATGGCGGCCTCATTAATCAGTGCTTCAAGGTCAGCTCCGCTAAACATTGGCGTTCCACGAGCCACTCGACTCAAATCGACAGTCGGTGAAAGTTTAATCTTCTTTGCGTGTACTTCAAGAATAGCATTGCGACCTTCAACGTCGGGCAATGGAACTTGGACTTGTCTGTCAAAGCGACCTGGTCTTGTAAGGGCTGGGTCAAGCACATCTGCTCGATTTGTTGCAGCCATCACAATTACTTGGTCGCTTAACTCAAAACCATCCATTTCGACAAGAATTGCATTGAGGGTTTGTTCACGTTCATCGTGCCCGCCGCTAGAGAATCCACTCCCACGTTTACGACCAACTGCGTCGATTTCATCGAGAAAAATAATGCATGGAGATGCCTCTTTCGCTTGTTTGAACAAGTCGCGGACTCGGCTTGCGCCAACACCAACAAACATCTCGACGAAATCAGAGCCTGAAATCGTGAAGAAAGGAACATCGGCTTCGCCAGCAATCGCTTTTGCGAGCAGCGTTTTGCCACAGCCCGGAGAACCCACAAGTAAAATGCCACGTGGGATACGACCGCCAAGTCGTGAGAACTTTTTAGGATTTCTGAGAAACTCAATAATCTCGTGTACTTCTGCCTTGGCTTCTTCAACTCCTGCGACATCATCAAAAGTAACTTTGTTGGAATCTTTGCTTGCAAGTTTATGTTTAGACTTGCCAAAGTTTCCAATCATTCCGCCGGCACCCCCGCCACGAGCAGAACGGGAGATAAAGAAGAAGATTAGGAACAGAATAAAAATCATGGGTCCCCAACTCAAGAGGAACGTCATGAAAAGGCCGCTGTCTTCGTTAACACTGACTTTTATGGATGCCTCTTGGAGCAATTCTAAGTAATGCCCTTTGTCGTCCCTCACGATTTCACAATAGACCTCAGTCCCTGCGGGGATATCAATTGCTCCAGTTGGTGCATTTTTCCCATCCGCGATGGTTGCGATGACTTTTGTGTTTTCTAAAATGACGGTGTCATCAACAAATTGATGCGAAGTAGCCCGCAGTAAGAAATCATCGAATGTGGGTATCTCTTGTCCAGTTCCAGAACCGTTGATTGCACCCCAAAGCATAATGAGGACGAAGCAAATGAGCATCCAACTTAAAATGCCTCTTGAAAACTTTGGTTTTTGAGGAGTTTTGCTTGGGTCGGGTTTGTTTTGATTGCCGGTAGGGTTTGCCATTTTTTAACCTATGAGAGTGAATCAGTGTCGAAAGTAAGTAGTATATGTAAGAAAAGAGGTTTTACCAAGATGCTTGCATCTGATCGACGATATCAGAAGCTAATTGTTGCACAACCGCAAATTCTCCCACCTCAAAAGGTTCTGAGGATGGTCGTGAGGGAATAAAAACTGCGCTTGTGGCAAAGTTTTGTCGACCTGTAATACGACCGCCTTGCATTAAGTTAAGCCATTCAAAATCAATAACTACTTTTACGAGCATCTCGTTCGCGAGTCCCGTATTACGTGATTGGCTGAGCATCTGTAAATCAACGCTCTTAATTGTGCCTGTTAACAAAGTGTCTGCATACTGTTCACCCAAAACACGGTACTGCGTTCGGGATTGAATTTCTTTGATGACAGCATCTGTGAGCATAAACTCTACGTTTCTAGTCATTGTAGAATTTTCAAATATTGGTACCGCAACACTACGGAAATTTGTCGGGTAAAGGCTCGATGCTGTATAGCCGACTGTTGGGTCAGAAGCACATTGCATGCAAAGCATACATATACATGTGGTCAGTATAAGCCGAATCATTCTTGCACCCCGCTGCTGTAGAGTCCTTGACGATGCAGTAATGCTTCAGTGTACACATCGTACATTTCTACCACTTTCCCCTTAATAATCGGTGGAAGTTGCGGCATAAATGTCGGCACAAGGTGTTCGAGTGCCTCAATAGCTGCTGAGGTATCGCTATGCTTTTGAAGCAACCTTCTGACAGTGAATTCGCATGCGACGGGATTATTTACTTTTAAGTACCACTGCGCAGTATTTAAAAGTTTCTTGCCGAGAGACTCATCAATGCGTGTAAGTAACGCAGAGGAGTTAATCTCGGTGGCTAAGGATGGATTGATTTTTTCGAGTCGCTGAAGTTCTTGTTTTGCATCATGTAGCCCTGCATCATCGAATGTAGGCCCTTTATATGTTGCCAGTCGCGTAAAAACTAATCTAGCCTCTGCTTTGTTGGTTAGGCTTTGCGGGGCCCTTGGAAAATTCTCAAGGAAAAGCAAGTACATCACGTTAGCAAGTCGCATCTGCGAGGTGCGGAAGTATAAATCTGCAAGTTCCATCGCAGCAGTTTCAGCAAGCGTGTGATTTGGTAGCCTCTCCTGAATTCGTATGAGTAATTCTTCGGCTTCATCGGTCGCATCTGAAATTCGCATTCCCCAATTCAACTTCTTCATGCCGTTTGCAAACATAATTGCAATTTCTAACTCTTTCTCGTTGGCGTAGATTTCTTCTTTTGTGCCGTAGTATTCTTTTGCTACGAATTCATAATCAAACAATGATTCGTAATAGTATTCTTGGGCAAACAGCGCATCTCCATGTATGAGGTGTGCTTCGCCAAGGAGTGGGTCATATTTATTGCGTTGCATCCAGATTGA
>JACNLR010000143.1 GCA_014381385.1 Planctomycetota bacterium
GAAACCAACCCAGTAGACCACCAGCAATAATCATCGATACGAACGTAAACCCCATTGCTGAGAGTCGCCAGAGTCTTCCTGCTTGGCTATCTTTTTTCATCCGAACATTGTACGTTGTCTGACACTGCGTGCCTGAGACCATATAATTCACTGACTATGGGTAAGGATTACATAGTTGACGTAACGCCTAATGCGATGTCATCGTCAGATTACTTTTTTGTTCCAGCTGTGCTACGCGGTCTTGGAACGACGTTGCGCCACTGTCTTGGCAATATGGGTCGCGGTGGCTCAAACAAAAAGAACATTTGGGTTGTGCAATACCCAGAACAAAAGCGAGATGATCGCGACGTGCTTGAAGGTGGTCAAGAACGTTCTAACTTCAGAGGTGTTCACCGCTTAAACCGCGACATTGAAGGTCGCGTGAAATGCGTTGCGTGTTTTATGTGTTCAACCGCTTGCCCTGCAAACTGCATCGAAATCGTTGCTGGCGAAGCGCCTTGGGTAGACAGAGAAAAATTCCCTGTTACATTTGAGATTGATGAACTGAAATGTATTTTTTGTGGCATGTGCGAAGATGCATGTCCGTGTGATGCAATTGAACTTACGCCACGATATGAAATTGTCGGTTTGTCTCGCGAAGAGATGATTTTCGACAAAGAACAACTACTAGCAGTCTACGACAAAACAATCGACGATAAGCCAATGTGACTCTGCAGTTGCCAAAACACAATCCTGCAAACTGTAATCTAACTTTTCCTATACTCCGAGTTATGTACTTCGCCAGAACCGCGGCGTAATTAACACGAGAACAGCAAAGACCTCAAGTCGACCAATTGCCATGAGGACGCAAAAAACTAACTTTGAAGCATCGCTAAACCAACTATAGTTTTCGATTGCTCCCACTTTCGCAAGCCCTGGTCCAACCGTGCAGATTGTTGCGATAGACGCAGTTGCAGCAGTTGTGATGGAACATTTTGGATTATCTGATTCAAGCGCCATTATTAGACTGGCCCCCAAAGCGAAGAGCAGGAGGATGCCAAGGACGTACGCTATTGTTGCAAGTTTTAACTCCTGATCTATTGCTGACTTGCCCACCTTTAATGGGCGAACAACGTGCGGTCTGAATGTCCTTTCAAGTTCACTTAGTAATACCTTAAGCGCAATCCAAATCCGAATAACTTTTATTCCACCTCCAGTAGAACCCGCGCAGCCACCAACAAACATAAGCATTAGCAGGACTGCTTTAGCAACAAATGGCCACGTATTAAAGTCAGCAGTTGCGTAACCGGTTGTGGTTTGTTGTGAAACTACTTCAAACACGCCTTGGGTGACGGCATCGCCTACCGAGAGTTGCTCAACAACGCCAGTTGTCGACTGCAGGGGTTGCCCACTTCCGAGTAACGAGAAAATAACGATAATCGAACCTGCAGTGAGTAGAAACAAATAAAACCGGAACTCCACGTCTCCCCAGATGACACGCAACTTCCCCTTGACAGCAGCGTAATACAAACCGAAATTTGCCCCAGCAAGCACCATAAACACGATCGTGATTATGTCAATGGTTCTAGAGTTGTATGCACCGATGCTCGCATTTTGCGTGCTGAATCCGCCGGTTGCTAGCGTTGTAAGCGCGTGATTACTCGCATCGAACCATGTCATACCTGCAAGCCAGTATGCAACTATTTCTACAGCAGTTAAACAAAGATATATGAGCCAAAGAATTCGCGCCGTTTCTCTAATGTGTGGGCGTACACCCTCGGGCTCAGGACCGGGAGCTTCAACGCGAAAAAGTTTTTTTCCGCCCGCACCTAAATTTGGTAGTACTGCAACAAAGAGCACGACAATACCAAGACCGCCTAGCCACTGAATCATGGAGCGCCAAAAAAGAAGAGGAGCGGGTACGGTTGCTATATCTGTGAGAATGGTTGCACCAGTTGTGGTGAGTCCACTCATTGCCTCAAAGAAACAATTAACAACGGAACGGAATGGGTGACCGGTATCGCTTGCTGCTCTTGCCCAAATTAAAAATGGCAGCGCCGCTACAACTGCACCTACAAACCAACTTGATGAAACAAGAAGGAGCGCCTCACGCCTGCCC
This sequence comes from Planctomycetota bacterium, assembly GCA_014381385.1. Classification (GTDB taxonomy): domain Bacteria; phylum Planctomycetota; class Phycisphaerae; order Phycisphaerales; family SM1A02. The sequence goes on from JACNLR010000143.1 coordinate 2,099, forward strand.
ATTGCCCCTGTACCTTGTTCGCAATTAGACACATTTCCAGAAACATACAGAATCAATCCAAGTACTACTCCTATGCATGTAGACCACAGCAATGCAAAGACGGATTCGTCCGCAAACCCAATTGCAAGCGCTGACCACAACCAGATACAGACCAGAACTGCACTGAGGACGAGTACGAGCAAGCCAAGTTGTCTAATAATAAGACGGTAGTTCATGATGTCACGCTACCGCAAATAGAGTTCGCAGTTGATCAACGAACTCTTGACGGACGACGACAAAGACGACATCTCGTTCTTCAAGTACTTCGGAGGCACTAGGTACCACACCTGTGTGTTCATCGTGCTCTAACACGATAATCATGCAATTAGGCATCAATTCAAGTTCCCAGAGGGGCTTCCCAATGACTGGTGCTTTCTTCCCAACGCGCACTCTATAGATAGCCATCTCGTCACCTGTGAGCGTCGCTATCTTTGTTAATTGCTTCCTTTTAAGCCGTTTTTCGATTTCAGCAACAGCTAATTCACTTGGACTAAACGTATGGGTAAGCCCCATTGCCATGACGAAGGGCGCGTAGTCTTTCCGTGAAACGACGGGGTAGGTCTCAGCAACCCCAAGTCCTGCAGCCCATGCGCAACTCAGAATATTGTGTTCGTCGTTTGTCAAGGCTACGAAAGCATCTGCATTTTCAATA